>JAHHRC010000191.1 GCA_020026035.1 Erysipelotrichaceae bacterium
CCGATGGAGCAGCTTCTTCAATCACTTCTTCATTCACAATGACTTCTTCATTTGTAGAAGATGTGTCTTGTTTGTTATTGGCTTTCTTTAAAGTAGGTTGTGTTTCTACGTTTTGTTTCTTTACAACTTCTTTTTCTTCAACCTTCGTTACAACAGCAGGTTCTGAAACAACCGTTGCCGATGCTTTAGAAACAATTGGTTTGGATTCGACCTGAACTGTTTCTTTTGGCTTTGCTTGTTCGACTTGCTTTGTTGGTTCAACCTTTTTCGGCTGTTCTGGTTTCTTAGGTTGTTCAATTGGTTTTACAGGTTCTTTGCTTGCGACCTTGTTCCACTTTGCTTGAATACGAACCGGTTTTGAAACCATCACAAAGGTATTTGCATTCTTTGCAAGTGTTACATTGCCTTCAAGAACTTCCCAACCAGCAAATGTGTAGCCTTCACGACTTCCAGCATCCAGTGTTACTACATCATTGATGTTGTAGGAACCTGTACCACTTAGCTTTGCATAGCTATCTAGCACATCTACACGATATGGAATCGCTTCATACATTGTCGTAATTCCAACATTGCTTGCTGGCATTGTAAATGTCACAGATTCTTTCGCATCAAGTTGTACATTACCATCAGTAATCTTCCAAGCCTTAAAGCGATAGCCTTCTTTCGCCTTAGCACTGATCGTTACTGTTTCATTGAAGGCATGACGTTCACTCGTTCCATCAACGATTACATTATAAGAATTCACATCCCATAATGCCTTCACATTGACATTCTTCGCTGGCATTTCAAATGTCACTTGTGGTGTATTTGCTAGAGTAATATCGCCTTCAACAATTTCCCATTCTTTAAAGGTGTGACCTTCCTTGGTACCTGCATCTAGTGTTACGGATTCACCAACTGTATGATTTTGTTCTTTTCCATCTACAGTGAGTGTGTAGGTATTTACATCCCATAAAGCTTTTACGCTCACATTCTTTGCAGGCATTTCAAATGTCACTTGCGGTGTATTTGCAAGAGTAATGTCGCCTTCAACAATTTCCCATTCTTTAAAGGTGTGACCTACCTTGGTACCTGCATCAAGTGTTACAGATTCACCAACTGGATGGCTTTCTTCGTTTCCATCTACTGTTAGTGTGTAGGTATTTACATCCCATAGAGCTTTTACACTTACATTCTTTGCAGGCATTTCAAATGTGACTTCTGGTGTATTTGCTAGAGTGATATCTCCTTCAAGAACTTGCCATGCGGAGAACGTGTGTCCCTCGTTGGTTCCAGCATTGATTGTAACGCTTTGTCCTACGGTGTAGGTATTTTCATCTAATTGACCATCGATTGTTACGGTGTAAGGAATTGGTTCGTATAGTGCTTCTACTGATACGTTGTTTGTTGGCATTACAAAGCTTGTTTCTTGTGTATTAGAAAGTGTAATACCACCTTCTAATACCTTCCATCCTTTGAATGTGTAACCATCTTTGTTTGGTGCACTTAGAGTTACTTCATCGTATGGTAGATGCTTTGAAACTTCGCCATCAAGACTTACATCAAAGCTAGGAATGCTTGCGTTTGTCGCGTTCTTTTCTTGTAGGAATGTGACTTTTGCAAGTTGTACGTCCGTAGGAAGAACTGGTCTATTTTGATTGTTTTTGAGTTTGTATTGAACACCTTCTACTTCTGGGAAGATGATCTTTACGTAGTTTGTATTTGCTGGTAAGCCATAGGCATCAAATGTCGTACGAGCATATCCAGGATGTGGATCAATGTAGTTATCAACTACCGTTGCTGTAAATGGTGTCCAAGTCACTGCATCGCTTGATACTTCAATCTTGAAATCAATGTTTGCATTGTTTACAAGACGCTTACGAATGCTTGTACCAGTGATCGATTTATTTGGCCCTTTTTTACCATTTCCATCGCTTAATGTTTGATAGTACGTTGTTAAGTGTACATCTTTCACACTTGGAATACGGTAAATTAAGGATTGTTCACCTGTAGCGTTTTCTTTGCGTGAAATACGATCTACTTCAACACGCGGTTGACCGC
>JAHHRC010000192.1 GCA_020026035.1 Erysipelotrichaceae bacterium
TCAACCGTTCAATGACATGCGGATTTGGATGGTGATACAAATGGTATGGACCACTCGATACAATCGCAACATGCGGTCGTACAAAATCTAAAAAGTCACTACAACTTCCGGTATTTGATCCATGGTGTGATAACTTTAAAACATCACACGATAACGCATCGTACCTATGAACAATTTCTTTTTCTGTCACAACATCCGCATCCCCCATCAGTAATAATTCTAGCCCATTAAACTTTACAAGATGCACTAACGAACTACGATTTTCATCTTCACAGCGTATCGTATTTAAATCATATAGCGTAAGTGTCTTTGTCTTTACAACTTCGCGATGTTCTTCAATGACTTCATCAATGAAATAGACATCTTTCAATGTCTCTTTATTGCCACAATGGTCTAAGTCTTGATGGGAAATACACATAAGATCTACATGCTTTATTCCTTTGGCATCTAAGTAACCACTTAAATGCCGATATGCAGAAGGCTTTCCAGTATCAAAGATGATCGTCTCTTTTTGAAAAGGTGCACAATACACCATTCCATCCCCCTGTCCTACATTTACAAAGGTAAACGTCGCAAAGGGATGAAACAAACCAAAGAGTTGAAACACAAGCAAACTACCTAGCATGTAATATCGCTTATGATTACTTTTTCGAACAACAAACACACAAAGCAAATAAAATGGTAATCCAAACCCAAGCAATGATCCTTTCAAATCAAAACGATTAAAGAATGATAACAATGTATCAATACTCGTAAGTACAACAGTTCCATCAAAGCCAACAAGCAAACTAAGCCATGCAACTACATACATAAACCCAACAACAACCATCACCTGTCGATAACACAAACATAGAACGGGATTCATTCCATGAAACAAATAACTTTGCATACAAAGCGATGTATAGTAGGTATCAAACTTTTTATGCTTACTAAAACATCCAACCAAACGAAAGACGGAAGGAACTAGAAAAGAAGCGGTATCAATGCATTCTGGCATGACAAGCATACCAATGATCATTCCTAAACCACATCGTTCTTTGCCATTATACTTAGTATGTTTTAAGCAGATATAAATCAAGTGTTGCAAGATCAAATATGGCATATGATACAACACCCCTAAACACAAACTCACCACAACATCAATAACTTCGCGTTTTCGATCTGTCACAAAATATTTCAAACTCGCATGAAACCACAAAAGAATACTTGCATAGGAAAACCCTGCATCGTTTAAAAACGAATCAAACATGTCCTTCCTAGGTCGTATCTTTAGCAGGATATTAAGCAACAGGTCACGTTTTGTATCATCATCGATACGAAGAATGGATTCTTGTACCTTCCCACGCAAAGAAGTTGTTCCTTTGATTTCTTTCATGAATTCACAATACACCGACTCTGTAACGCCTCGATGTTTCATATATCGTTGAAAGTCAAACTCATAGAATCCTAGACTTGAAGTAATCTTCTTACGTTTTCCAGTAAATTGAATCGTTGAATCTAAGATTGGCATCTTCTTCGTTTGAACAAATACACGACTTCGACCATGTTGCACAATGGCGGAATTGGTATAGACCTTGATTACACGTCCTTCGTTCATTGTTGGATCATATTGATACCGTGGTATCAAACAACTTGCAAACAACAAACATACAACAACGACCGATTTGTCTTTTGTACGTAAATAATAAAACAACGTCGCAAGCACAACCCCAATACACCCCAATGTATCCTGTGCTTTTAACACAAGAAACAGTAATACAGCTACTAGTAACGATTGTTCAACAAACGTAGAACCATCCAAATACCCGATTACCCGTTTCAAAGTGTTAGATACTCCTTCATCTTTTCAAACTTATTCGGTCCAATTCCTTTCACGTCTAATAAGTCTTCTAGCTTTTGAAATAATCCAACTTCATTTCGATACTCTACGATTCGTTTCGCTGTACTTGGTCCAATCCCTGGTACTAAGACAAACTCTTCTTCACTTGCTGAATTAA
>JAHHRC010000193.1 GCA_020026035.1 Erysipelotrichaceae bacterium
AGTAGTAATTTAGATGCGAAAGATGTTGTAAAAGCAATTTCCATCTTAGCGAAAATGGCAGGACCAAGCGGCATGGTGTATGGCCAATGTCTTGATATGCAACAAGGGGATGTAAAACAAGACTTTGCGGCTTTAAAAGAAGTACACTTCTATAAAACAGGATGCTTATTAAGTATTCCAATGATGATTGGTGCTACTTTGGCAAAACAAAGTGAAGCGATCATTGAAGAATGGCATACGATTGGAACACAAATCGGACTTGCCTTCCAAATTCAAGACGATGTCTTTGATGTTACAAAGACGGTTGAAGAACTTGGAAAAACAAATTCTGACTCACGCAATGACAAAGTCACATGCGTTACACTACTTGGGTTAGAACAATCGATTCAAATGATGAATGATTTGTATGAAGACTCAAAACATAGAATTCAAAACATTGGGGGATTTGAATCAGAAGCGTTGCTTGCATATATCGAAACGATTCAACAACGCATACTCTAGACGGAGGTTGTATGATGCTAGATGAAATTAAAAATCCTTCCGATTTAAAGGATTTGGACATTGCCGAATTAACAAAACTATCCAATGAGATCCGTTCCTTTTTAGTGACCTCACTTTCCAAAACTGGCGGCCACTTAGCCAGTAATCTTGGTGTTGTGGATCTTACAGTTGCCTTGCATTATGTCTTTGATTCACCAAAGGATAAGATTTTCTTTGACGTAGGACATCAATGTTATACCCATAAGATACTAACCGGAAGAAAAGACAAGTTTGACCAATTACGTCAATACAAAGGCCTATCTGGCTTTCAAAAACGCCATGAAAGTGAACATGATGTTTGGGAAGCAGGACATAGTTCGACATCTCTTTCCGCAGCCCTTGGAATGGCGGTAGCGCGTGATTTAAAACAAGAAGACTATTGTGTAGTCCCAGTCATTGGTGATGGTGCATTAAGTAGTGGTATGGCCTTAGAAGCGTTGAATGAAATCGGCTCAGAACAACGTAAGATGATTATCATCTTTAATGATAACAACATGTCGATTTCCAAAAACGTAGGCGCTATGACACTTGGCTTTTCAAGACTTCGTGCAGCCAAAGGCTATAACAACTTAAAGACCAACATGAAAGAACATCTTAGTAAGAATGACTTTGGAAAAGTCATGTACAAAGGGATGAAGGGCTTTAAAGATGCGGTGAAAGATTCTGTGATTGATAAAGGCATCTTTGGGGAATTTAACTTAGAATACATGGGACCTGTCGATGGTCATAATATGCGTGATTTGATTCGTGTTTTAAATGTTGCAAAACAACACGATGGACCAGTGGTCGTACACATTATGACCCAAAAAGGAAAAGGCTATAAGCCATGTGAATACGATTGTGAAGGTGTATGGCATGGCGTTGGATCCTTTGATATCGATAGTGGCAAACCACTTGCCGAAAAGCCTAAGGGACATACCTCCTGGTCATCACTTATGAGTGATACGATGTTAGAACTTGCCTTACAAGATGAACGCATTGTGGCATTAACACCGGCAATGATTAATGGCTCTAGCTTGAATAACTTCTTTGCGACTTTACCAGAGAGATCCTTTGATTGTGGCATTGCTGAAGAACATGCAACGACGTTTGCAGCAGGCCTTGCACAATCTGGTATGCGTCCTTATGTAGCGATTTATTCATCGTTTTTGCAACGTGCCTATGATCAAATCAATCACGATGTTTGTCGTATGGATTTACCGGTACTGTTTGGAATTGATCGAGCAGGCTTAGTTGGTGCAGATGGAGAAACCCATCATGGACTCTTTGATATTGGAATCTTAAAACCAATTCCAAATATGGTTTTATGCCAACCAAAGGATGCCAAAGAAGCACGTAACTTACTCTATACTGGCTTAAAGCAGAACCATCCATATGGAGTTCGTTATCCACGTGGTATGGTTTCAACGGATTATGAAGAAGGCTTTGAAGAAATTAAAGTTGGTT
>JAHHRC010000194.1 GCA_020026035.1 Erysipelotrichaceae bacterium
ACTTCTTCATCATTTAGTGTTCGATCACTTGCTTGATACACAACACGTAAAGCAATTGACTTCTTACCTTCTTCAACATGTTCTCCTTCATAGACATCAAAGATTTCTACGGAACGAACAAGCTTCTTACCTGTTCTACGGATGCTATCAAGAATGTCTTCTGCTTTTACATCCTTCGTTACTACAATTGCGATATCTCTTGAAACGCTTGGATACTTATCAATCGCTTCGAACTTCACTTTCGAAGTCTTCGCAGCTAAGACAACTTCCATGTTCAATTCTGCATACACGACATTCTTTAAATCATAGTTCTTTGCACACGCTGGATGGATATCTCCAAAGATCCCTAACAATGTACGATCGATGTATACTTCAGCACTACGATATGGGTGGAAGTGTTTTACATCTGTTTTGTTTTCTTTGATCTTGACACGTGCTTCATTGAATCCTTGACGCTTCAACCATTCAAGAATAATTCCCTTCATGCAATAGAAGTCTCCTTCTACTGCAAGCTTATGAAGACGATCTTGCATGATCTTACCATCTAAACAAATTGCCAAACGTTCTTCATCCAAGCCCTTTGCATAGACCTTTGAAATCTCATAGAAACAATGATTACTATTTCCATGAGCATTGTTGTATTGCACACATTCCAATACTGAATTCATCAACGACGTACGAACATTCTTACGTGCTTCACTCATTGGCATCGCAAGGGCTACTACTTCTCCCTTTGGCATACAAGCTTCTTCAATAAAGGTATCATTGACTAATGTATAGGTAATGATTTCATTCAAGTTCATTCCAACAAGAACAGATCTTGTCAAACGACGAAGATGTTGTCTTGGACTCAATTTCCCTACGGTAGCTTTCATTGTAGGAAGACTTGCCTCTAAGGAATCAAAGCCAATCATACGAATGATTTCTTCATCGATATCCGAACTACATGCAATATCCGTACGATAGCTTGGAATATGACAACGAATACAATCACCATTCACTTCCGGTTTGAAATCTAAACGCGTTAATACTTCAACCACTTCTTCCATTGTAAACTTCGTACCAAGTAAAGTATTACAATGACTTAAAGTCTCTTCTACAACTACAGGTTCATAGCTTTCATTTCCAGCCACAACTGTTTCTTCAATTCCACTTGCATCGGCATATTGAACAAGCAACTCAACTGCTCTATGCATTGCCTTTTCTACAGACAATGGTTCTAATCCCTTTGTAAAACGTTGTGCAGCTTCTGTTACTAAGTTCAACCGTAAGGAAGTCTTACGAACCGACACGTGATTAAAGTGTGCAGCTTCTACAAAGATTCCCTTTGTCGTATCTTGAACCATAGAAGTCTTTCCACCCATTACTCCAGCAATGCCAATTGCCTTGTCATTGCTTGTAATCATAAGATCATTTTCTTCAATCGCAAAGGTATCTCCATCCAATGCGACAAAGTCTTCTTTGAGACCTTCTTTTACGGTAATTTCTTTGACATCAAAAGAAGCTAAGTCATAGAAATGCAACGGTTGTCCTGTTTCTAACATGACAAAGTTTGAAATATCGACAAGGTTGTTAATGGAATTCATACCCGCTGCACGCAAATAATTCTGCATCCAAACAGGTGATTCTTTTACAACGACATGATGAATCACTTTCCCATAGAACAAGCTACAGTTGTCTGTAGTTGTTTTTACAATAAAGTCAGACGTACTTTCATCATACTTTGTATACGTTGGCCATTTTACTTCACGATTTAAAATCGCTCCAACTTCTTTTGCCATATTCCACATCGAACTACAATCTGCTCGATTTGGTGTTAACGAAACATCTAGAATCGTATCATCTAATCCTAAATACCCTAACACATCTTTGCATCCAACAGGTGCTTCACTTGGTAGTTCTTCAATTCCGTGGATTTGTTCTTCCTTTAAGAACTTCTTATCAACACCTAATTCATTCAACGAACAAATCATACCGCAAGAATCA
>JAHHRC010000195.1 GCA_020026035.1 Erysipelotrichaceae bacterium
CCTGTATTTGGATCTAAAACACCCTTTTTCTTAAGTACAGGAATCTTCAAATCAGCGTTACTTAAGCTATCACTTTGAACCGTACCGCCCAGCTTATATTCAGCTCTATTTGAGATATTAAAGATTGCTTCAAAGCCAGAGAAATCATTTGAATTCCCGACATCGTTTAAAGATTTTGACAATTTTACATAATCAAATTCAGGAATAGGTTTGCAAACAACATCTAATGAAACTAAGCTATCACGCGTTGTGTAATCGTTCATTTTGAACGATACATGCCTTGCGTCTTCCTTATTTTGAACTTCTTTATTGTTTTCATCATAGTACGTTACAGTAACTTCATGATCAAACGCATCAACACTATCAAACACCATACCCTCAGGAATATGTTCAATAATTTCAACTTCTTTCCCTGTTAAATCTTCAAATGCCTCACCAGTATGAACATTTCTATTCGCAACAATTCTCCACTTGTACAAACGCTGCTTCAATGGGCCATCCTCTTTTGACTCACTTCCCATAAAACCTTTCATGATGTCGCCCGTTTCTTGAATTCGTTTGTATGTTTTCGAAGCCGTTTTTTCGAAACTATCACTTCCATTCCCAAAGGTCAATTTCACTTCATTGTTATAGTCGGCGATTGACTTATCATCCACCGTCTCATACACAATTCTTAGATCAAAATCTTTCAATGGTTTCTCAAAGCAGATCGTTAAATATTTCCCGTCTATATCTGGATTAACAGAAACTTCCTCAAAGTCTTTCCCTTTTTCTTTGATATATACATGGATGGAGTCTGGCTTGTATTGTATTTTTGCACTTCGTCCCGTTCCAGCATTCGCATTGATACCGTCCGCAATTTCAATCTTTTCAATCTTATTTGGAACATGTGCTACAACTTCCCATTGCACTACTCCATCATCACTTTTTATTACATCCCCATCCATCAAAGATGTGATATTCTTTTCAATCGTGATTTCCTCTGTATTCCCTGTCTTAACCTGCGCAACCGACTTCCCAAGTTCTGTTTCGCCATGTTTTAGACTTACTTCGTTACCTACAATCAAAGCTTCACCAAGTGTTGTATTGTAAATCAATTCTACGCTCTTCGTTCCAATATCCTCCGGAAATACCAAACGATATCTATTTTCTCCAACTGGTTCGAATTCAAAATCTCTTGTTTCTGTTCCATCGATTACACATTTCACAATTCGATCTTTCAGTTCTGCATTGGTCACATGATCAATCACTTCTTTACCACTTAAGTCAATATCAGCTTCGATGTCACCATTGTTATTGGAATGATTGTTCATCGTAACGTTCCAAACTATATGATCATCTACAAACTCACCACTTTTATGAATTCCTTTATAAGTAATATCTTGAGTCTTTCGGATTCCATCATCAGGTATTGGCAATGCTCCCTTAAGTTCCATCCGATTCCCTGTATCACGGATGGTGACCGTACCACCATTGCTTACATCTAAAGGATTTGTTATCGCTGCTTGATACGTTAATACATGTTCCCTAGCATCCACTACACCTGGCTTATATGTAAATCCATTTTCTTTCTCTTCCACTATTACATTCTTACCATCAAACTTTACCGAATCCTTTATCAATTCAAGATTCGAACCTAACGTATCATCTAATTCAAGACGAGACGTTTCCTCAAGCGGCGTGAAGTGATACTCGTAGAACACAACATTGTTTTCAATCTTCACAATGTTTTTCTTGCGAGGATGTACTTCTACCGGTCTTGGTAAAACCTTTATGGTATACACCTTGTCTGGTGTTTTAACAGTTATATCTTTATCGTGATTGGTCTTATCATTCTGGAATTCTAAATCAAACGCAAAAGTCCCCTTCACCTGCGAATGATGTCCATTATTTACCCAATCCTTATTAAAGCGAATTTTAAGCACATTATCTTGAATCTCATAATCCGCCTTATGCCCATCCTGTCCTTCTGCCTTATGCGTCTC
>JAHHRC010000196.1 GCA_020026035.1 Erysipelotrichaceae bacterium
TTAAAGTCAATGCCATACATCTTAATCAAACGCGCACACTCACGGGTTGTTAATACGCAATCCACATCAACATACTCACTTGTCTTATTTTCAAGTCGTTTAATCTCTGACTTCTTCGCCGTACATGGCATAATGCTTACAACATAAATATCTTTCGGATCTACATCCTTTTTCTTTGCCCAATACGACTTCATAATCGCACCTAACATCATATGTGGGGACTTCGCACTTGATAAATGTCCAAGTAATTCTGGATATTCAAACTCAATATAGCGAACCCAACCAGGGGAACAACTCGTAAACATCGGAAGAACGCCACCATTCGTCAATCGTTCAACTAACTCATTGCCTTCTTCCATAATCGTTAAATCCGCTCCATAGTTTGTATCATACACACGATCAAACCCACACCGTTTCAACGCCGCAACCATCTTACCAGTCACCCGTGTTCCAATTGGATAACCAAACTCTTCGCCTAATGAAGCACGAACCGCAGGAGCTGTTTGTACTAAGACTACTTTCTTAGGATCATTCAACGCTTGTACAACCGAATGAATATCTTCCTTTTCACTCAATGCACCAACTGGACAATTGATGACACATTGACCACATTGCATACAATTGACATCTTTAAAGCTAAGCCCGTACACTGGTCCAACCGTTGTTTCAAAGCCACGATTCTGTAACCCTAAGACTCCAATGCCTTGTACCTTCTTACACGTTTCAATACATCTCGAACATAGAACACACTTACTCGTATCACGTACAATTCCATAACTAAAATCATCAAATTGTACCTTTGTTGTTTCTCCAACAAAACGATCAGTCCGTATTCCTAACTCTTCACAAAGCGTTTGTAATTCACAATTCTTATTTCGTATACAACTCAAACAATCTTTTCGATGGTTTGAAAGAATCAATTCTACCGAATTCCTTCTTGCATCAAGTACACGTTTACTATGGGTAAGAACTTCCATACCTTCACTCACCGGTGTTGTACATGCCGATAACAAGGTTCTAGCACCCTTTACTTCCACAAGACAAACTCGACACGCACCAGAGCGATTAATATCTTTCAAGTAACACAACGTAGGAATATGAATATGATTCCTAGTTGCGACTTGTAGAATGGTTTCACCCTTACTTGCAAGCAATGCTTGTTGATTAATCTTTACATGAACTTCATTCATACATCATACCCCCTACCTACGTTCCACTGCCTTAAAGCGACAGCTATTCAAACAAGCACCACACTTGATACACTTACTTGCATCAATCGTAAATACTTCCTTACCAGCAACACCAGTAATCGCACCCACTGGACAATTCCTAGCACACAAGGAACACTTACGACATAAGTCAGGGTTAATCTTATATTCTAACAATGCCTTACATACACCTGCAGGACATTTATGCTCTTGGATATGCGCAATGTATTCATCTTTAAAATGCGTTAAGGTTGAAAGAATTGGGTTTGGAGCCGTTTGTCCTAACCCACAAAGCGCCGAATCTTGAATACTCTTACAAAGAGTTTCCATCTCATCTAGCATCTCCATCGTTCCTTCCCCCTTGGTAATCTTTACAAGCATTTCTAACAAACGCTTCGTACCAATACGACAAGGCGTACACTTACCACAAGACTCTTCGACAATAAACTCCATGTAGAATCGAGCCACATCGACCATACAATTGTCTTCATCTAACACAATCATACCGCCACTACCCATCATCGAGCCTGCTTTTACTAAATGATCATAATCAATCGGTGTATCCAGTTCTTCTTCCGTCAAACAGCCACCACTTGGTCCACCCGTTTGAACCGCCTTGAACTTCTTGCCATTTGGACAGCCTCCACCAATTTCATAAATGATCTCACGCAATGTCGTACCCATTGGAACTTCTACAAGCCCAGTATTTACGACTTTACCACCTAAGGCAAAGACCTTTGTACCACTCGAATTCTCGG
>JAHHRC010000197.1 GCA_020026035.1 Erysipelotrichaceae bacterium
TGGAAATTTATCCAAATGCAGTGTATGGAGGGTGGATTTTCTAATGATTTTAGTAACACTTGGAACCAATGATAAACAATTTACACGGTTATTAAAGGCGGTTGAGTCGATGATTCTTCAAGGGGTGATTGAGGATGAAGTCATCGTACAGGCAGGGTTTACGACCTATGAATCGGATGTCATGAAGGTTGTACCATACTTAGATCGAAACGAATTTAATACCTACTTACAAACGGCGGATTTAGTCATTTGTCATGGAGGGGTTGGAACGATTATGACAGCCCTTCAAAACAATCGAAAAGTATTAGCAGCTGCACGACTTGCGTGTTATGCCGAACATGTCAATGATCATCAGATTCAAATACTCGAAGCGTTTGAAGAGCGTGGATTACTCATTTATATGAAAGATTTAGAGCTCATGGAAACGTATTTAGAACAAGCAAAGACGTTTACTCCAGCAACATTTACAAGCAATACAGATCATATGGTAGAGCTTCTTGAATCGTGGATTGAAGCGCATGTATAAGGCAATTTCGAAGATGGAATTGTCTTTTCTTATGCTAGAATAAAGGAAATAGGAGGGTTGTATGTTCGATATCATTTTTACAAAAAATGGCTTCTACATGGATCAAATCGATGATCTACTTGCAAATTGCGATGAAGCGAGTAAATCCTTTTTGAAAGAGTTTAAAAAAGACCATTACAAAGCGATGTACAATGCAAGTTTTCAAGCCATTCCAAATTACTTTGGAAATGGGTTAGCGTATTTGCATCGTGTGAGTGAGTTGTTTGTAACAAGTATCTTAAAAGATCCATCCGTTGAATATTCGCTAGGCAAGATGGTGTTTTCGTTGTCGGAGGAACAAATCGAAGCGTTGCTTGTAAAGGTTCCTTTGGTTGCAGGAAGTGAGTATATCAATGAAGATTGGTTGAAGGAATACTGTGCCTATATGCTTGCGTACTTTAACTTAGAAACAGGTTCTTTGGATGGATCTTTAAAGAAGTATTTAAGCGAAAAGAATCAGAATTTAACGTTATGCGATAAGGTGTATTTCCACTTAGTTGAAAATGAGGAAGAAGACTACCCATTTGCCTTTTTGGCTACGTATTCTTCACCGAAAGAAAAAGGTCGAAAGACACACCATATGCCTTTGCAACATGCCTTTGAGTTGTATAAAGACGATACCGAAAAGCTTTTAGAATTACTAAGTACGGTTATAAAAGTGTCTAAGAAGTCAAGTTTTATGAAGCGTTTGATTGAATCGGGGGAAATCTTCCATGCGATTCGCTTTACAAGTCAAGAAGCTACTACGTTTTTAAAAGAAGTGAGCTTGTACGAGTCCTATGGAATTGTTTGTCGTATTCCGAATTGGTGGCGTAAGAAAACCTCGACGCCGAGTGTTTCCTTTGTCTTAGAAAATGGCGAAGAGAAGTTGAGTCTTGGGATGCTGATGAACTTTAAGCCAGTTGTAAAAGTGGGCGATGAAGTATTAGGCAAAGAAGACTTGTATGCCTTACTACAAGAAGAGGAAGGCTTAGTGCGTTTGAAGGGTCAATGGGTGAACTTAGACCGGAAACACGTCGAAGAGTTGTTAGAGATTCTAGAAGAAAACAAAGATGGCATTCCATATTCCATTAAGGATTTGGTGCAAGGACAATTTGTGCAAACCGAACAAGATGATGACGACTTAGATGGAATGATGCGAAATGCCTTCTTACAGATGTTTTCAAGAAAGCTACGGAATCGGAAAAAGGTTACAACCATTGAACCATTGCATGATTTACAGGCCACGTTACGTCCTTACCAAGAAGATGGCTATACTTGGTTGTATACGATGCATAGTATGCAATGTGGTTCTTGTTTAGCGGATGATATGGGTCTTGGAAAAACGGTACAGGTATTAGCGTTATTAGATGCGATTCAAAAGGATTGTAAAAAGCCGGTGTT
>JAHHRC010000198.1 GCA_020026035.1 Erysipelotrichaceae bacterium
TGCATAACGCATCAACAGTTCGAATCTGTGGCATATTGAAATATGGAATGCCATATTCCCTCATTGTTTGTATACATGCAAGAACATTCTTCGTATCTTCTTCACTTAAGCTACTTCCATCCATCGAATCGACATAACTCAACAATTGATTACGAACGTCTTTTTTCTTCGCATCTTCTTCTTGGCTAATACGAATCGTATATGGAAGTTCAAATCCAGCATAGCTTACAACAACTTCTTGTTCGCCAGCTTCTTTTGTGTCTATATTACGAACCATATCATAAGTAAGTGGTACATTCTTCTTTTTCCCATCACTAAAGGTGACTTCTAATAAACCACCCTCAAGTGATACAACATCATTTACCATATAATCAACACGTGGTAAACCAACAAGTGTTACATCACTTACTTCTTTGTATATCGCCTTGTACGTAGTATCTTCACTAATAGATGCAAGTTCTGGTTCAAAGTGATCAAAGACTGCTTTGTCTTTGTTTGGAATCGTAATTGCTGGTATATCGCCTTTTGCAAGTGCGTAGGATACCTTATTATCTCCATTTGCAAAAACGCCACCATCGCCATCAAAGCTTACATGGACATATTCAATTGGTTCAGTGTCAATTGATGGAAGAATGACTTCAATATCATTTGCCTTTACATAAGCCACATCGCTTGCAAAGTCATAATTGTATTCTAAGCCAACGACTCCTTCGTTATTTAAAGTCGCATCGGATTGAATCTTATACCATTTGCCATCTTCGTTTTCTATCGTTTCTAAGATCACGAATGCCATATCTTTCTTTGTGCCTGTATCATACAAGATACTTGCATCTCGATGTGGCTTTGCATACACAAAGGTATCATGATTCAAACTACGAATCCCTAAGGTATATTGGTGTAAATCCTTTGAGCCTAACGCTTCATCAAGACGACGATAATAACTCGCTGCCTTTTCTCCCCAGTAAGGATCTTTGGAATAATTGACATTCATCCCATTTGCTTTATTCCCAAAGAAACCACCATAGAACTGTTGTTTCATAGGACTACAATAGGATCCTGATAACAAGTACTTTGCATGGCTATAAATCGATCGATCGACATTGAAATACCGTGAAGCACTTGCCTCTTCTTCAACATCATAGGCACTATGGGCAAAAAGGTTATTGTGACGAATTGCTAAATAGCCTCTTCCATTGCCAGATTCTTCTTGGCTAAGTGACACCATCATCAACGCATTTGCCCCATATTCGTATTGGTATTCATAAAAGGCATTCACGGTATCAAATAGTTGTGAGGTACTTAAAGTATCATCTAAGGTATCTCGATCATCATCGCTATACCCACTCGCTTTCCTCGTTATTCCAAGCGTATTTGTCATATACGACTCTAATTCTTCTTTGGTAATCTTTGTTAAGGTACGATGGGATACATATTGATAATAATCATAATACGGCTTTGTCTCATTGACTGAATGAGTCCGATTACGATTCTTATAGTCTTCAATGAGTTCCTTTAAATTTTCTTCCTTGTAGAAGTAATGGCCATCATAGGAATAATAGACCTTTCCTTCTTCAAGGTATGGAAGTTTCGTTCCTATTTTGACAATGTCTCGATACAAATCATCATAGAGTTCCCCTTTGATGCGATGGTATAAGTTTCCATCTTTCACAAGGTAACTCGATAATCTAGTTTGCACTTCTTCGAGTGGTACTAAGGTAATCGCATTGACATCGACTTCCCCTTCAACCCCAGAGATATAAAAGCGTGCAGATCTTCCATAGCGGTCTGTCCCTAAGTAACAACTATCGGCACCAAAACAACCGTTCACAAAGTTCCGGTTGCGATCAACGACATTTGTAAACTCTAGGTTCACATCACATTTCTGTGCTTGATTGATCCATGCAATTCCATATTCAACTTCC
>JAHHRC010000002.1 GCA_020026035.1 Erysipelotrichaceae bacterium
AACGTTGTTCGTGCGAAGGGAATTGTGCAAGACAATCAAAATGGTTGGTTGTTCTTTGACTATGTTCCAGGTGACTTAGACATTCGTAAAGGAAGTGCTGCATACACCGGACTTATCACCGTGATTGGTGAACATGTATGCGAAGATGAAATCAAAGCACTCTTCGGTATTTAATATGGCATCTCCTATTTACATCTTTAGCGGTTTCCTAGATTCTGGGAAAACAAGCTTAATCCTAGACACACTTTCCGACGAAGGCTTTATGGAAAGTGATTCTCGAACATTGATTCTTTCCTTTGAAGAAGGCGAAGAAGAATATGATCGTGAATTCTTAAAAGAGCACAATGCCTTCCTTGTACAAATGGATGACATTGAAGAATTAACGGTGGAAAAGGCATTAGAACTAGATACCCTTTACCACCCAACACAAGTCTTTGTGGAATACAATGGATCGCAACCATTGAATAACGATGTCTTCTTAGGAATTCGTGACTTCTGGCCTGTGGTTCAAATCCTTTCCACAGTCGATGCGACAACCTTCTCGTTATACGTAAACAACATGCGTTCAATGTTGTTTGAACAACTTCGATACTCAGACTGTGTCATTGTCAACCGTTGTACGGAAGACACCGACGCAATCATGATTCGTGGCAATATCAAGGCAATGAATCGTGCGGCTCGAATCTTCTATGAAGGAGAACATGGTCAACCTGCAAACCTAAAAGGTGGCGTATTACCGTTTGATATCAATGCCGAAGTCATTGACATCAAAGACGATGACTATGGTCTATGGTATATGGATGCCATTGAAGACCCATCGAAATACAACGAAAAGACCATTATTCTAAGAGGCCAATTCGACCAAAAACTAAAAGGCTATGAATCAAGCTTCATCATGGGAAGAAAGGCAATGGTATGCTGTGATAAAGATACCTCTTCCTGTAGTATTACCGTAACCGGTATTACCCTAGATGGTTTAGAGAAAGACCAATGGTTAGAAGTCAAAGGCATCTTGCGTACGGTACCTGTGGAAGAAGGTGGCGAAACACTTGTCCTTTATGCAAAGGAAGCTCGTTACTACAACGGACCAGAAGATCCATACGTATACTTCAACTAAATAAAACAGCCATTGCGGCTGTTTTTTTAACCAACTCTTAACAAAATACCGGTTGAAATGTACATTTGAAATCCTGTATGATTTGCATACTTGTAGTCGATTACAAAAAGATTTGTTGAAAGGAGAATTTTATGAAAAAACTATTTCTAACCCTCATTAGCTGCTTCGCCTTTGTGGCTTTGTTAAGCGGCTGTGCACCAAAAAAGGATTCATTCTACAAAGATTATAAAGAAGCGACAAATGAAACATTATTTAAAACCCTAAACGAAAAAGAACTCGTAGACTTCTTAGAACACGGTACAGGCGTATTGTTTTTGAGTTTTCCACAATGCCCATGGTGCCACACCTTCTTACCAGTTCTAGAAGAATCAGCCAAACAATCCAATACTGAAACCATTTACTACTTCAACATGTTTGAAGACCGTAAAAACAACACCAAGCTCTATCAAACAGTCTGCGGCTTACTTGAAGATGAATTAGACGTTGATAGCGACGGAAATGTACGCATCTTCGTCCCAGATGTAACGGTTGTAAAAGAAGGAAAGGTCCTTTACCACACCAATGAAACAAGCATGTTATCAAGTAAAGAAATTTCCCCAAGTGACTATTGGTCAGACGACACAAAGGAAGCTGCAGTAACTAAACTAACCGAAGCTTTAAAACAACTACACTAATTAAAAAATGGTCCCGAGCAATCGAGGCCATTTTCTTATTCCTTCACAAAATCCACAAACGAGTGTTGCATCAAATCAAGAGTCAAGTTCACCGCATCTTCCACACTTCTTACCCCATCCTTTTCAAACACCAACGTCTTAATACTATACGCTAAGGTTTGGGCATAATAGTTCGCTAATAAACTATTACTGTATTGTGGCAAATACAATTCATCACGCGATTCCTCAAAAAACTCATGTACCATTAACGCAAGATTCTCTTGTAACAACGCTTCAAAGCCATTCGGTCCAACCACGTTATAACCAACCCGATAGAACGCACGATTGTCTTGCACGGTTTCAAACATCACCGTAAGAACCTCTTTCGCATTGTGCTTCAATAACGATTCATGGGCATTTTCCACCAAATCATGGTGAATGATTGCATTCAAACAATCATACTTATCATCGAAATAATTATAGAACGTCGCTCGAATCACACCTGTTTCATCACAAATCATCTTAATTGTGATCTTTTCAAACACATGTTTCACCATCAAGTCGCGAAGATTTTCAAACAAGAATTCTCTCATCATCATTCTATGATTTTCCATACACACCCTCGCTTTCTATTGGATTACAAACCTCAACATTAATACAAGACTAAATACAATCATCAAACACCCACCACTCATACCAAATACCTTAGAGTACGTAGATCCATGTCGATAGCCAAGTAACTGTGCAACCATACTTGTCACAAATGTTACAAACAACGCCATCGAAACGCCTTCTGCAAGTGTAATACCAATCAACGATAAACTTACACCTAAGAATAATGTATCTAAACTTGTTTCCATTGCCAATAGAAAACAACGCTTATTCCCGAAATTTTTATCCAACACTTCTTCCAACTTCGTTGACTTATATGCCTTAATAGTTATATATAACCCAATCGCAAAGATAATCAGTGCCGCAAAGCCCATACTTGATTCCAAATTCAACTTTGCTTTAAATGTCGACGCAATGCCATAACCAAACAAAATCGCACCCACATCCACAATCGCAAATATCCCTGCAAACAAGAACGACTTCTTAATCGTAAGATTCCTTACCGTCGCTGCCTTATTCATCATCACGACAAAACTATCCAAGGAAAGCCCTAAAAAAATTAATAACGCTTGAAAGAATGACATAATTTCTCCCCCACTATTTACACACCACTATTTTATCCAATTTCTTTTTCAAAAGAACTATACAATCTTACACAAATGTCACAATTACCACAATAAAAAAGGAACTCGCTCAACGTACGAATTCCAATTTATAGGGGGAAAGAAAATCTGAAAAAGATTATTTACATTCAAAGTATACGAAGACTCTGTGAAAGAATCATGCCCATATTGTGAAAGTCTTGTGAAATAAAAAAATGCCAGGCATTGCCTAGCATACTATTCCGGTTTTCTACCAGTTCCCCATGAGAACAAGCAAATATGACTTGGACCTGTATGTGTACCAACCACAGGACCAATCGTTGTAATCACAACGTCCTTACAAGGAATCTTTTCCAGCACCAACTTCTTCAAGCTCTCTGCTTCTTCCAAACAATCCGTATGAGAAATATAAAGAACCTGCTCTTCTGGATTCACAATCGTCTTTTCTGTCATAGCGACAAGGCGCTTCAAGGAAGCCTTACGACCATGCGTCTTATCAATCACAGGCAACTTTCCTTCTTCATCCACAATGAGAATTGGTTTAATATTCAATGCAGATCCAACAATTGCTTGCGTCGTTGAAACACGGCCACCCTTCTTCAAGTAGAACAAATCGCCTACCGTAAAGTAATGGGCAAGCTTCAAGCGGTTGTCTTCTAACCATTGTTTATTTTCTTCAATGCTCATACCCTTTTGTTTATTATAGGCAGCTTGCAAGGCAAACACACCTTCTCCACCACACGCACAAAGTGAGTCAATGGAGTAAATCTTACGTTCTGGGAATGTTTCTTGCAATTCCATCATCGCAAGGCATGAAGATGAATATGTATTCGAAAGACCACTTGAGAAACATACATACAAGACATCCTTACCACTCTCTAAGATTGGCGTAAAGAAATCGATGTACTTTTGTGGTGTGATTTGTGTTGAATGGGACAAATTTCCTTTGCTTAATTCCGCGTAAAACTCTTTTGCACTAAAATTGCGAAAATCTGGATAATGCAAGAATACGCGACCATCATCCATTGCGACTTCCATCGGAATGACTTCGATCTGATTTGCGTCTAACAAATCAATATTCATATCACAGGTCGCATCAGTAACTATTTGATAATCGGCCATATATAATCCCCCTAGTTCTTTCCTATCATATCAAAAATCACAGCGAAAAGGAAAACAATCGTTTGTAAATTACGAAATCTTTGTGATTTGACAGACTACAGTTTCAATCATAGAATAGGGACATACGAATTCGCCCCTATAGTAAAACGGATATTACAAACCCCTCCTAAGGGTTAGGTGTCGGTTCGATTCCGGCTAGGGGCGCCACTAGACCATAAAGAATTCTTGTTCAAACAAGAGTTCTTTTTCATTTCTAATCTGAATTTTCTGTGAAAAGCAAGCGACTTCACATACAATTCATATACTTTTTGTTAGACTATTCTCAACAAGAAAGGATGTTTATGAAAGAAATTAAGAAAAATAAAAAACCAATGGTCTATTACTATGCCATTGTCGTAGTTGTATTATCCCTATTAAATCTATTTGCCATTCCCTATTTAAAGCAAAACAAGATTGAAGAAGTCGATTATGGAACTTTCATGAAATTAACCGAACAAAAACAAATCGATGAAGTCCAAATCAAACAAAACGAAATCCTCTTCACTAAAAAAGAAGATGCGAACAAAGAAGAAAAACAACTCTATAAAACCGGTTTGATGAAAGATGACCAACTCACGCAAAGACTTTATGACTCTGGAGCTGAGTTTAAAAGCACCATTCAAGAAAAACCAAACATCTGGCTATTATTCCTAATTGAATGGATTCTTCCAATGATCATCTTCTATACCTTAGGTCAACTGATGTTTAGATCATTGCTTAAAAAACGAGGTGGCGGAGATTCCATGATGTTCAACCTTGGAAAATCGAATGCCCGCATCTATATCAAAGCAACCGACGGCATCAAATTCAAAGACGTCGCCGGTGAAGATGAAGCCAAAGAATCCTTAATGGAAATTGTAACCTACCTACACGATCCAAGCGCCTATCAAACAATCGGTGCCAAAATGCCAAAAGGCATCCTCCTAGTAGGCCCTCCTGGTACTGGTAAAACAATGCTTGCAAAAGCTGTAGCAGGTGAAAGCAATGTCCCATTCTTCTCCATTTCCGGATCCGAATTTGTGGAAATGTTTGTTGGTCTTGGTGCTTCAAAAGTAAGAGACCTCTTCAAACAAGCCAAAGAAAAAGCCCCTTGTATTGTCTTCATTGATGAAATCGATGCCATCGGTGGAAAACGTTCTGGCAAAATCGGTGGAAACGATGAACGCGAACAAACCCTCAACCAATTACTCACCGAAATGGACGGCTTTGAAACAAACAATGGTGTAGTCATACTCGCAGCCACAAACCGCCCTGACTCCTTAGACCAAGCTCTATTAAGACCAGGCCGCTTTGACCGTCGCGTACCGGTTGAACTTCCAGACTTAAAAGGTCGTGAAGAAATCCTAAAAGTACACGCCAACAAAGTCAAAACCGAAGAAAACATCGACTATTCCATCATTGCAAGAATGGCAAGTGGTGCAAGTGGTGCTGAACTTGCAAATATCGTAAACGAAGCTGCACTACGTGCTGTACGTGACCATCGAAGTAGCGTATCACAACTTGACTTAGAAGAAAGTATTGAAACCGTCTTTGCTGGTTACCAAAAGAAAAATGCCATCTTAACCGACAAAGAAAAACTCACCGTTGCCTACCACGAAACAGGACATGCTTTACTTGCAGCACTACAAAGCCACAGTGCCCCGGTTCAAAAGATCACCATCATTCCTCGTACTTCCGGAGCTTTAGGCTACACGATGCAAGTGGAAGAAGATAATCATAACCTTTACACCAAAGAAGAACTCTTAAACAAAATCGCCACCTTCACCGCTGGTAGAGCTGCTGAAGAAGTACGCTTTGGCGAAGTCACAACCGGTGCTAGTAACGATATTGAACAAGCAACTCGCATTGCTCGGGCAATGATTACGCGATATGGAATGAGTGATACCTTTGACATGGTCGCAATGGAAACACTCCAAAACGAATACCTCGGTGGTGATACGACGCTTGCATGTTCGCAAGCAACCGCTGCAGAAATTGATCAAAAAGTCATCGAACTTGTATCAACTCAACATAAAAAAGCCGTGCAAATCTTAACCGAACACCGTGACCAACTTGATGCATTATCGATGTATCTATATGAAAAAGAAACCATTACCGGTGAAGAATTCATGGCCATCTTAAACAAGGACAAGACTCTAGAATGAGTCTTTTTCTTTTACGGTAAAACAAAAACAGTGGTTTCCCACTGTTTCAACTTGCTATGGTGTGCCCGAAGGGGCTCGAACCCTCAACCTTTTGATTCGGAATCAAAAACGCTATCCAATTGCGCCACGGGCACCTTTGCCTATACATTCTATCACAAATTTCCATAAGCAAACAGTAAATCTAAAACATATGCAATCGTTATTCAAACTCAAACAGCACTAGTGGCTCTTCATCGGAAGATTGTACCTCATAGACTTGCACAATCTTTTTATTGCCAACTTCTTGATCTGTGAATCGCGCAAAGTAATTGGAACGTATTCCAGTTTCATCACGCACCGTTACCCGAAATGGCTTTGGACAAGATTCCATCACCTGCATATCGACAATACTACGATGATCTCCTTCAATGACAATCATCCGTTCCATGCAATACACACCTTGCTTGACCATTCTTGCAAAGTCATGATACGCAGCCGCATTCAACGCCTTACCATCTTGCACAACGAACCATTCTTTCTCTAACGCTTCTTCGACAGGAATATTCAAATCCACTTCATCAATTGGACCAAATGGGAATGAAACTTCATCATCATTTGTCCAACCTTCACAAATATTTCCACCCTCTAACGAATACGTCAAACGATGATTCAACACCGAACCATCCACCTTCGCATCTAAAATCGTTACATCATTTGCCTTGTCATAGAAATACTTCTTTCCATAACACTTCACTTCTGTATACGAATGCAAGGCATTTTGACTATCCTTCTCTAAGGCATACTTGGAACGAATACTCTTAAAAGAAACACTCGTATCGTCTTTTGAAACAAAGCGTGACGCAAACGGAACACGCCAACTACGCCCTGTATCATCCTTTGTTTGTACGGTTATAAATGGCATCAAATTCAAAAGAATCAAGCCAATCACAACATACAATGCAATCTTAACATTCTTCGACATACTAAAGACTCTTATTACGCGCTTCAATGTCGCTAATCAAATCCACACGACGTTGGTGTCTTCCACCTTCAAATTCCGTTTCCACAAAGTTATCAATAATCATCTTTGCAAGCTCAATGCCAATAACACGCGCCCCAAAGCACAATACATTGCAGTTGTTATGCAATCTTGAATACTTCGCTGTATATGGTTCACTACATACACAAGCACGAATACCAGATACCTTATTACAAGCAAGGGAAATTCCCAAACCTGTTCCACAAATGGCAATCCCTAAATCAACTTCCTGATCACGAACCGCATTCGCAACCATTTCTCCAAATTGTGGATAATCAATACTTTCATGTGAGTCTGTTCCAAAGTTTACCACTTCATGTCCCTTAGACTCTAAATACGCAACCACTTCCTGCTTCATTTCTACCGCAGAATGATCATTCGCAATACCAATTCTCATAATTACACCCCTTCTCGCTGTCTTTGATTATGCACCATCCAAACAATTCCTGCAACAAATACCAAGACCGCTACAAATTGTGACGTTGAAAATGGACCAACATACCCACGTTCCAAATCCCCACGATACATTTCCACTAAGAAACGCCCAAAGGAATACAAAATAAAGTAAAGCGGAGCCGTATTCTCTCGATGCTTGCCCTTGGTAAAGTTGTAATACAAAATCGCAAACAACACTAGATCCAACCCCGAAGAAATCAACTGTGTTGGAATCAAGGAAACACCAGCTGGAGCCAATGACCCTTGTGGGAAAATTACCCCAATCTTCGAATCCGTTGGTAAACCATAACAACATCCGGCATAGAAACAACCAACACGACCAAAGCTTTGGGCAAGAGCTACTTCTGGGAATACAAGATTCACATACAACGACCCGTCAATCCCCTTCTTCTTACAATAGTGGAAAGCCCCAAAACAGCCACCAAGAATGCCCCCATAAACAACCCAGCCATTACTCAAGTACGCTGTTGGATGTTTTAAGAACGCATTCAAATTCAAACCAATATAAAACAACTTCGAACAAAGAAACCCAAAGATAATCGCATACAAAATCATTCCCTCAAGATGTTCCTGCTTCAAGGAATACCGCTTTGCAAGACGCGTTGCCACAAAGTCCGCAACCAAAATCCCAACTGCAATCATTACCCCATAGGTATGAATGGTAAATGACCCAATCGTAAACAAATCATTGTGCATAAGAAATCCTCCATACGTTTATTTTATGCCAAATACGCCCATAAGAAAAGAAAAGCGTATGCCAATTGGCATACACTACTTCACATCTTCTTCAACAACCTTCGCATCGACAATGTCATGCGTTTCTGCATACTTTTCTTTTTCCAATTCCGTGTAATACTTTTGCACCTTCGAAGATACACAAATCGTCGAATACAAATCCGTAATACCCGAATAAATAAATCCAGCGCCAATCAATGTAAACAACAACTCCGCTCCATTGATCTTACCAAACATCACAAACAACCCAAACACAATCGAAACAAGCGCCAATACGACTTGACCCATATTCTTTTTTGCCTTCAAACGACGCATATCAATCGCATTTTGTAACTTCGTAACACCACTTGCCACAATCACAATACTCAATAAGAACGGAATCAAATTCTGAAACGCTTCCTTTTCCACAATGACAAGGATTCCAAGCAAGCACAAAACAACCCCAATCACAAAATCATTCCGGAATAACGATACCTGTAAGTCCAAAAGGAAATACGTCACAACATTCACTGCCCCAGACAAAATCAGCGAATAGCCAATGATATTACTAATCACATCCGCTGATGCCCCTGGAAACATCACCAACAACACACCCGCAAGTATACAAACAACAGAAATCGCAACTGCGGTCCATTTCAAATTCTTAAACATACTTACCTCCAAATATCTACTATCATGTTACTACAAGAAAACGGGAATACAAGCAAAAAACTAGTATACAAGCGTATACTAGTCCACAATTTACAACTTAAAGTACTTCTGTACGTCTTCGTCTTTTCCAAGAATCAACAATTGTTGGTCTTCACTCAACATCGTATCTGACGTAATCTGCATCACAAGCTCCCCATGACTACGAATTCCAAGAATATTCAAATCATACTTCTTACGAATATCAATCTGTCCAACCGTCTTACCATTCCAAGACTTTGGAACCATCAACTCATAAATCGAATACCCTTCCGTAAGTTCAATGTAGTTTGTAATCGACTCACTCGAAAAACGAATCGCCGTCCAAATCGCCAATTGTTTCTCAGGGAAAATGACATCATCTGCCCCATTTCGTAGCAAGAACTTTTCCTGTGTCAAAGACGCTGCACGAGATACAACACGCTTTGCGCCTAATTCCTTCAATAACGATGTCGTTTCCAAAGAAGAAATAAAGTTATCCCCAATTGCGACAATACAAACATCAAAGTCACGAACACCTAACGACTTCAAGAAATTCACATCCGTAGAATCCCCAATCTGGGCATTGGTAACATATGGAAGAACCTTATTTACACGCTCTTCATCCTTATCAATCGCCATTACTTGCGAATTCAAATCATTCATCTTCCAAGCAAAACTACGACCAAAACGACCTAATCCAATCAATAATACATTCTGCATATCTTACTCCTTATCCTACCATGATCTTTTCTGCAGGCATCCGCGCCGCAACCTTACGACGCTGTGTTGAAACAGCCGCAAAGGCAAGCGTTAACCCACCAACACGACCCAAATACATAAACACAATGAGAACAATTCTAGACGTTAGCGAAAGCGTCGGTGTTACCCCTAAGGATAATCCAACCGTTCCTAAAGCCGAACCACATTCAAACATACACGTAAGAATCGGTAAGCCTTCCACATAACTTAGAATCATGGAACCCAACACAAACAATGTCAAATACATCATAAGAATCGTAAAGGCCGACTGCACAATCGTATTCTCAATCCGTCTACCATGACAGTTTGCATAGTCCATTTGCCGCATCGATGCAATCATACCAAGCACCAATACCGCAATGGTTGTCGTCTTCATACCACCAGCCGTTGACCCTGGAGATCCACCAATTAACATCAAGCAAATGGTAAACAATTTCCCCGAATCACTCATCGCTGTATAGTCCGCTGTATTAAACCCAGCCGTACGCGGTGTCACCGCCTGGAACAAGGAATGCAACACCCGCAACCTTGTTGGTTCACTTGCATATTCCGTAAAGAAGAAAATCACAAACGGAACAAGAATCAACACCAAACTCGTCGTCAATACAATCTTTGACTGTAAACGATACTTCTTCACATTCGTTTTAAACTTAATCACATCATCCCAGGTCACAAACCCAATCCCACCAATGATGATTAACAAACAAATCGTCAGATTAAAGAAGGGATTTCCAGCATAGCTTGTAAGTGATGAATACTGTTCCTTCACTCCCATCAAATCAAAGCCGGCATTACAAAACGCCGAAATCGAATGGAAGATCGAATACCACGCACCCTTTGCCCATCCAAACTCCGGAATAAAGACAAAGCTAAGCAAACATGCCCCAAACAATTCAATCATTGCCGTTCCCTTTAAAATAAATCCAGTCAAACGAACAATCCCACCTACTTGTGGTGCTGCGATGGAATCCATCATAACCGAACGTTGGAATAAGTTAATCCTTCTTCCCGATAACAACGCAATCGAAACCGCTACGGTCACAACCCCAATCCCACCAATCTGGATCAAGAGTAAAATAATAAACTGGCCAAACATAGACCATCCTGTCGCTGTATCACGAACGACCAACCCTGTTACACAAACAGCAGACGTCGATGTAAATACAGTATCTCTAAACGGTGCGCTAATTCCATTCTTCGATGCAATTGGCAACATCAGTAACAACGCCCCAATCAAAATCACCGTAAAGAAACCAACGGTAATAATCTGAAACGAAGACACATGGCGTTTAGAAAGAAACTTTTCGAGCATTTTCGTGTATCCTTTCTTTTTGTTTATTTGAAAAAAACACTGTAGACAACATTAAAAAATGCATATACAAACTTTAATACAACAACACAAAGTTTGCAAATAACTTAATCAACAGCCTGTTTGTAGTTTCAAACAAAAAATACCTCAAACGAGGCATTTTACATTCCACAATGGTGGAGCTGAGGGGAATCGAACCCCTGTCCAAGAGTAGTCCCACATTCAAACGTCTACAGTTTAGTACATTGATCAATAAGACAATAGAATGGACAACGTACCAACCCTCTATTGAATTTGTCTGTACCTTGTCGAGTTCCCCCTACAGACATCAGGTTCACCTTATCCATTTTAATACGCAATTAGATACAAATGGCCAACTCTCTAATCGGCTTCAGCTGCGAGCTTAAGCTCTAATTAAGCAGCGAATGCAAAGCTATTGTTATTAGCGTTTAAATTTAGTTTGGCAATTAGGTCGCCACTCCACTGCAATCTGAATCAAACATAAACCTGTCGAAACCAATGACAGCCCCATGATGCACAACTTGTGCACCCTTAGTCTAGCATTAAACCAAACAAACTACAACCAAACCAACTTCCACAACACAAAACAAAGACACACAAACGACACAACACGACTTACAACAAACGCAAATGGCTCCGCATAATACACATGTACCACACCATCAAACCCACTTGGAAGTACAACCGCTAATTTACCAGTTTGATTGTGATTTACAATCCGCAAGACATTTCCCGCTTCATCAACCGCCTTATACTGCTTGTAATACGTTAAAGGTAAGGCAATCTTTTCAAATTGATCCTCTTCATTTTTCACCTTCACAAACACTTCAAGACCATCCTTACGATACGATTCAATCACCGTCTTACCACGAATTGGCGCAACCATTCCATACTTAAACCCATCGTAATCAAAGTTTGCCGGCAAGAATTCACCACCCATAAAGTTCGAAGAATCTAAATCATCACTTGTTTGAATCGCCCCATAATTCGCATGTTTCATAAAAGACACTTGATGCATACAACCAAGCACACAGGCAAACACAACAAGGCTCAAACCCGCCTTCTTTACACGATCTTTATGCATATACTTGAATACAAGCGGCGTTAAAATCGCTAAGAATACAACCACCATCATTTCAAAGCGCCAAGGATATTGAACCTTAATGATCAAGAAATTCGCAAACGAATACTCCTGCAATCGATCATATGGAAAATACCGCGAAGTTAACCACAACGCCACAATTGACAGAACATACAAACTAAAGTAGCCATCCTTCTTTTTCAGCCCATGTACAAATGGCAACACAAACAACCCACAAAGAAGCGGCCAACCAATATAAAACGGCATCTCATGCCCATAGAACCCCAAATGGGCAGACCCGCCAAAGACCGGTTCAAAAAAGCCAAACAACTGCCACTCATACAACGATTCCGGATACACATCACGCCATTCAAAATTCATCTTAAGGGCATTACTACTTGAAAATTCATGCATCGGAATCAAGAAAAATAAGCACAAACCAACTGCTAAACACGTTGCCTTCACTAAATCCACAAACACATCTTTCGTAAACGTCTTACGCCATTCAAGCAAACAATATAACCCTGTAAACACGACGACAAAAAACAAACTCAACTCATGACTACAACAAACACCCGCATAGGCAAGTGCCATACGAATCCAGTCTTTGGCATCTTTTCGATTCAAAACCCCATACAAACTCGCTGCCACCATCGGTAGAAACATCATCGACAAACTTTCCCCAAGGGCAGCACGTAAATACACATCCGTCAATCGATACGGTGCTAAGGCATATAACACAATCGCTACAAACGACAAGCGCTTATCTTCAAAAATCCGCTCAAAACTATAAAACCCAAGGTACACCGTTACAACATTGATGGTAAGCGTTAATAACTTCCAACACACATCCAAATGCAAGCCCCACTTGTACAACAAGGCAAACGGCACTAAGAAAATACTTGGATAAAACGCCCCCACCGCATAGCCTTGGTCATTACACCAAAACATCTGCAACGCAAGTGGAACCCCTTCTTCGATATTCTTTTCAATCGCCGCAATTCTTTGTATATGAAACAACAAATCATGGGATGGCGCTGCTTGATACAAGGCAGGTTTCATTAACGGCAAACACGTCAAACAAACAAGCAGAAACAACCAAAGATTTGTATTCTTTAAAACTTTCTTCATGAACTCTCCTTACTAACAGATACAACTAAAACACAACTACAAACGTAAGTCAATCCACCAAAAAGAACAGGCACAACACCTGTTCTTCATACTTAATATCGACCTTTTAAAGCCTTTTCCATTTCTCGCTTGGCGGAACGTTCTTTTTCCGTTTGCCGCTTATCATACAAATGTTTCCCTTGAGCAACTGCAATCTCAAGCTTCGCTCTACCATCCTTTAAATACATTCTTAAAGGAACAAGCGTAAAGCCCTTCAAGCGAACCTTATCGTACAGCTTCACAATCTCATACTTGTGCAACAAAAGCTTACGATCACGGGTTTCATCCACATTAAAGATATTCCCTTGTTTATAGGGAGAAATATGCATCCCTTTGACATACGCTTCGCCATTTACAATGGAGATAAACGCATCTTTGAATTGCACCTTCCCAGCCCGTACAGACTTGATTTCTGTACCGGTTAAAACCATTCCACATTCATACGTTTCCAAAATGAAATAGTCATGTCTTGCTTTTCTATTTTCGGCTAAATTCTTTTGTTTACTTCGTTTTGCGTCTTGCATGGCCTACACCTTTTTTCGCCGTATGCCCAGCTCTTTTCTTATTCCCAAAGTCACGTTTTCCACCATGACTCTTTGATCCATATCCGGACTTTTTACGATCAAACTTCTTCGCAGTGAATTCTTTTCTTCGACTCGAAGAACTATCACGCTTCGACGTACGACGATCCTTCTTTTCTTCACGTTCATTATACGACTTCACATCAGATCCTTCACGCTTAAATTCACGCACTTCCTTCTTCCCAAAGCCTCTAGACGCATAGTTATTATGGTCTAATAGCTCATCCTTCTTCGCATCACGCTTCGCCTTTTTCAAAGCACGCGCCGCATCACGCTCACGTTCACGTTCCTTAAACGCTTCATTCTTCGCACTTCTTGCCTTACGGTGTGCATCTTCTTTAAAGCCTTCTGGAACACTCGTACCTTGTACAAGGGTAAAGTCGACTGTACGTGTCTTCTTATTGGCACTCATCACCTTTACAACAACATGCATACCAGGACGATAGCTCAACCCACTATACGCACCACGCAACGTCATTGTGTATTCATCATATTCAAAGAAGTCCACCATGTTTTCCACATGCACAAGCCCTTCACATGTATTGTCTAATTGCACATACATGCCAAAGCTTGTAACACTTGTAATCAATCCCTTGAACTCTTGGCCAATGAATTGTTCCATGTATTCTGCCTTCTTCATATCAATCACTTCGTATTCCGCATCCGCCGAAGCACGTTCACGAATACTCGACTGTTCACTAATTTCCGCCATCTTGTTTGTATCTACCGCAAGATCGGCCTCATTGTGTTCAAAGAAATACTTCCGTAACATACGATGCACAATCAAGTCTGGATAACGACGAATTGGCGATGTAAAGTGCAAATACTCTTCTTCCGCAAGTCCAAAGTGACCAACACATTCTGGATCATAAACAGCCTTTGACATACATCTTAGTAACGCCATAGACACCACATCATAATCTGGATCATTCTTACAAGATTCTAAGTACTCTTGGACTTGTTTAGGTGTCACAGTTCCATTGACCATAAATGTATGCGTCATAAACTTCGACATTCTTACAAAGTCGACCATCTTCTTACTCTGTGGTTCTTCATGAATTCGATAGACACAAGGAATCTTATGTTTCTTCATAAGATTTGCGACCGATACATTTGCGGCAATCATAAAGTCTTCAATACATTCTTCGGCAAGTCCACGTTCCCGTTCAACAATGTCAATCGCCTTCCCCGTTTCATCACACACAATCTTTGATTCTACGGTATCAAAGTCAATCGCACCCTTATTATGACGGTTCTTACGAATCGCTAAAGCACAATCCTTCATATCCATAAACATCGATACAAACGGAAGATACTCCTCAATCAACGCCTCATCGCCTTCAAAAATACGATTCACATTGTTGTACGTCATACGCATCTTGGATTCCATGTAGGAAGGATATACCTTGTAAGACGTAATCTTTCCATCGGTATTCACATCCATTTCAACCGTCAAAGTAAGTCTTACAACGTGTGGATTCAACGAACAAATGCCATTACTCAATTCATGTGGCAACATCGGTACAACACGATCTGTAACATACGTACTTGTCCCTCTTTCAAATGCCGAAACATCCAAAGGTGATCCTTCTGTTACATAATGTGACACATCGGCAATATTCACAAACAACTTCCAGCCATTTTCCTTTTTGACAACACAAATCGCATCATCAAAGTCCTTTGAATCATCGCCATCAATTGTCACAAACATTTCCTTCGTCAAATCCTTACGTCCCGTATACTCATCTTCGTATACAACACTTGGAATCTTATCCACTTGTTTCATAACATCTTCACTGAATTCAGATTCAATGCCATGGTCTAAAAGAACCGAAAGAATATCCACACCTGGATCATCCATATGTCCTAACGTTTCCACATATTCCACTTGGAATGGTTGGTAACTCACAATCTTTGTCTTTACCTTCATTCCTTCAATTGGTTCAAAGTCATCATCACAAATAAATGTGCATTCACGATTCTCTAACTTTGTATCATCGGGAATAAAACGCAACCCAAAGCCATTGCGTAAGAATGTTCCTACTAAGTAGTCCTTACAATGACTCAATACTCGTACAACCGTACCCGTATCGCATTGTTCATCCAAATACAAACGAGCTCTTGAGGTAATGCGTACAAGTACTTCATCCCCCTCCATCGCTCCTTTTAACTTTTCTTCGTAAATCATAATCGAAGGCTTATTTTCACGGTCCACATACCCACGCCCACGCTTATTCAAATGAACCTTGCCAATCACAAGCCCCTTTTGTTCCGCAGTGCGATAGGTATTATTTTTTCCACGGTAAATAAGACCTTGTTCTTCCAAACGATTCAAACAGTTGTCTAAGGCAATAAATTCCTTCGTCGATGTCATTTCAAGACCCTTTTGGATCATACTACGATCTAAGGTATCTGCCTTTCCACTTTGAATCAGTTCATAAATCTTTTTTGATAAATCTTTCATGTTTACTCCTATCTCAAGAAAAAGAAGCCGGACAAACCGACTTCTAGGTTCCCTTAATTCATCACTCTGATGGCAATTACAAGGGCAAAGAATGCCACGCCAAGAATAAGGGTCAAATTCGTTACTACCTTTTCTGAACCTCTTTCTTTGACATTTGCAAACAGGTTCAATCCGCCATTTCCGGAGAATGCCCCAGAAATTCCGTCTGACTTACCACTCTGTAGTAATGTCATAACAATTAATAAAGCGGACACAATCATTAATAATGCGTCAAGCATAAACTAAGTGCTCCTTTCGCCAGTGCTGTTCCATTATAGCACATAATAAACGGTTGTAAAGCAAACTAAGAATACAATAAAGCCATACTTATCACATATTTAGACGCTTTATTCACCAAACGTACAACGTTCTCCACAACCACGATCTTCTTTTTGATCACGAATCGTTTTAATTTTTACAAAGACATCTTTCACATCTTCATTCATCTTCTTCGTTTCCAACAAAACTTCCCCATCATTTACACATAACAGTTTCGTTTCATCATCGATCATCACAAGAACAGGGACATCCACTTCTTTTGCCAACTGCTCCACTTCTTCAATCATCGTCTTTGAACTTTCATCCTCTTGCACAAACAAGATAATACCCGTTCCTCTTTTTTCCATCCGCATGACTTGTTCACTTGTCGCAAGTATACAAGGACTTTCTTGCTCAAAGGAAATCCCCTTCTTACATCCACCTACAAAAAGAACACAAGCCACCAAAAGACTAACCGTTAACGATTTCACCAAAGCTTCTACCAAACTCTTTCGCCTTTGCAAGATCTTCGTCATTTGGCTTAAATCTTACACGGAATCCAGGTTGCACATTACAACGAAGTTCTGTTAAACGTGCTTCTAAGTGTGGAACGGCTTCCCCACTCCATCCAAAGCTACCAAAGGCAGCAGCTGGCTTTTTCATCACTGCATTTGCGAATAAACGAGAAGTCACATCAAAGATTGGAGGTAACGCTTCGCCAAGAATCGTAGGGGATCCTAGTAAGAATCCATCACTTTCGATTACCTTACCAACAACCATTTCCACATCTTCATTGACCATGTCAAATAGTTCAGCCTTTACATTCACTTCGTTTAGACCTTCAACCATCGCATCCGCTAGCATCTTTGTATATCCATATGCAGATACATAAGGAATCGCTACAAGCTTTCCTTCATGACTTGCAATCGTTGCCCATTCGGTATACTTTTCCACAAGTTCATCAATGTGGGAATCAATGACAGGTCCATGTCCTGTACAAATCACATCCACATCCATTTCCTTAAACGCTGCTAGACCCTTTTGTACAAATGGCTTGAATGGCCCAAGAATGCAATCAAAGTAATACTTCGCCGCATCCCAATACCCAGCTTCATTTTCTACTTTTGAACGTACAATTCCCTTACTTGCAAAGTGTGCACCAAAGGCATCACATGGGAATAAAGCCTTCGCTTCCTTACAATATGTCCACATCGTATCTGGCCAGTGAAGGTTTGGTAAGACATTGAATTCCAGCGTCAAATCACCCAATGACAATGTCTCTTTATTCTTTACGACATGACATTTGAAATCTTCACGGTTCATAATCTGCTTTAGATTATTAATCGCCATCATCGTTCCGTAGATTTCAATGTTTGGATTGATCTTTAACAATTCCCCAATCCCATCCGCATGATCTGGTTCGGTATGGTTCATCACAATGTAGTCAATGTCTTCAATCGCTACAACAGATTCAATGTTTTCTTTGTATTCCTCAAAGAACTTTACTTTTTCGGTTTCAAACAATACCGTCTTCTCACTACCCTTTAGAATGTATGAGTTGAAGCTTGATCCATATTCGGTTGTCATGATGACATCGAATGTGCGCATGTCGAAATCTTCGATTCCTACCCACCAAAGATTTTCCTTTAATTTATAATTTTCTACCATGTTGTCCTCCTGCACTATCTCGTTTATTATACAATACTTAAGCCTTTTTTGTAGTGCTCATGCACAAAAAAAGAAGGACCACAAAGATCCTTCTTCATTTCAACTACTTAAGTTTAACGTTGTAGAAAGCGTTCTTTCCAAGATACTGAGCAGTAGCGCCTAGTTCTTCTTCGATTCTCATAAGTTGGTTGTACTTAGCGATACGGTCTGTACGGCTAGCAGAACCAGTCTTAATTTGACCAGCGTTCATAGCTACAACAAGATCAGCGATTGTTGTATCTTCTGATTCACCAGAACGGTGAGATACTACAGCTGTGAATCCTGCTTGCTTAGCCATTTCGATAGCGTCTAATGTTTCTGTTAGAGTACCGATTTGGTTTAGCTTGATCAAGATTGAGTTACCAGAACCTTCTTCAATACCACGCTTTAGGTATGTTGTGTTTGTAACGAATAGGTCGTCACCAACGATTTGAACATGGTCACCTAAACGATCGTTTAGCTTCTTCCATCCAGCCCAGTCATTTTCTGCAAGACCATCTTCGATTGAGATGATTGGGTACTTTTCGCACCAATCAGCGAACATATCGATCATTTCTTCTGTAGTCTTGTTTCCTTGACCAGAACGGCTTAGTTCATATAGACCTGTTTCTGCATTATAAAGTTCAGAAGCAGCTGCGTCCATACATAGGCAGATATCCTTACCTGGAACATATCCTGCAGCTTCGATAGCTTCAACGATAAGCTTTAGTGGTTCTTCGTTTCCATCTTTACAGCTTGGAGCGTATCCACCTTCGTCACCAACGTTGCAGTTGTATCCAGCCTTCTTAAGAATCTTCTTTAGGTGGTGGAATGTTTCAGCACCCATACGGATAGCTTCACGGAAGTTTTCAGCACCAACTGGCATGATCATGAATTCTTGTAGGTCAACTGTTGAGTCAGCGTGCTTACCACCATTTAATACGTTCATCATTGGGCATGGAAGAACCTTCGCATTTGTACCACCGATGTAACGGTATAGTGGAAGACCAACGAAGTCAGCTGCTGCTCTAGCTGCTGCTAGAGAAACTGCTAGAGTTGCGTTAGCACCTAGTTTTGATTTGAATTCTGTTCCGTCAAGAGCGATCATCAATTCGTCGATAGCTGCTTGATCAGTAACGTCCATACCAATCACTTCAGGAGCGATTAGTTCGTTTACGTTCTTAACAGCTTGAAGAGTTCCCTTACCAAGGTAACGGCTCTTATCACCATCACGTAATTCTAATGCTTCACGTTCACCTGTAGAAGCACCTGATGGAACGATTGCACGTCCCCATGCACCTGATTCTGTTAAAACTTCACATTCAACTGTTGGGTTGCCGCGTGAATCTAATACTTCACGAGCAAACACACTCATAATATAAGGCATCTTTTTTCCTCCTTTGATAACCTATCTATACAAACGAAATATCGTTTATACGTCTTAATTAAAGTACTCTAATTACTTAGTTGCGTCAATTAGTTCTTTGAATGAATCAACCTTTAAGGAAGCTCCACCAATCAAAGCACCATCGATGTCTGCACAAGCCATGTATTCCTTGATGTTTGTTGGCTTAACAGATCCACCGTATTGAATACGAACAGCTTCAGCTGTTGCTTCATCATAAAGTCCCTTAACTGTTTCACGAACTAGCTTACAGCAATCTTGTGCAATTGTAGAATCGGCAGACTTACCAGTTCCAATTGCCCAAATTGGTTCATAAGCAATCACTAGCTTGCTTACTTCTTCTGCTGTCAATCCAGCAAGAGAACCAGCAAGTTGGCTCTTAATCACATCAGCAGTTTTGCCATTGTCATATTCTTCTTCTGTTTCACCGATACAAAGAATTGGAACGATGTTAGAAGCGAAAAGACGCTTTGCCTTAGCTGCACAATGTGCATCTGTTTCATTGTAATATGTACGACGTTCGGAGTGACCGATGATGCAGTATGTAATTCCTACTTCTTCAAGCATTGGAACAGATACTTCACCAGTAAATGCACCAGAATCTACTTCGTTGCAGTTTTCAGCAGCGATATGTAGGTGCTTTGCATTTTCAACACATACATTTAAGCATGTATATGGTGCACCGATTCCGTAATCGGCATTTTCTTCACCTGTTAGGTAAGCTTCGATTGCAGTCACAAATTCCTTTGCGTCCTTTTGAAGCTTGTTCATCTTCCAGTTTCCTACGATAATTGGTTTTCTTGTCATTTTATTTCACGTCCTGGATCGCAGCGATACCAGGAAGCTCCTTTCCTTCCATGAATTCTAGTGAAGCTCCTCCACCAGTTGAGATATGGCTGAATTGATCAGCATATCCTAGATTCTTCGCAGCTGATGCAGAGTCACCACCACCAATAATTGTAGTAGCCCCTTCAAGACCAGCTAAAGCCTTACAGATTTCGATTGTTCCGTTTGCGAATTCAGCCTTTTCGAATACACCCATTGGTCCATTCCATACAACTGTCTTAGCACCTTCAAGTTCCTTCTTGAATAGTTCAACTGTCTTAGGTCCGATATCCACACCTTCGAATCCTTCAGGGATTGCGCCAGTATCTACAACCTTGATTTCTGTTGGGTTGTCGAAGTCATTAGCGATTACGCTATCAACAGGAAGAATTAGCTTTCCTTTTCCTTCTTCCATGAACTTCTTAGCAAGATCAACTTGATCCTTTTCAAGTAAGCTGTTTCCTACTTCTCCACCATTTGCATATGCGAATGTGTAAGACATACCACCACCGATAAGAACCTTATCAGCGATCTTCAATAGGTTTTCAATAACCCCAATCTTACTAGAAACCTTAGCTCCACCAAGAATTGCAATCAATGGACGCTTAGGATCGTTAATTGCTTGTCCTAGTACTTCTAATTCCTTTTCAATCAAGAAACCAGCAGCGTTAGGTAATAGTTCAGATACACCTACCGTACTTGCATGTGCTCTATGAGCAGTACCGAATGCATCTAATACAAACATGTCACCAAGACTAGCCCAGTACTTGCTTAGTTCAGGATCATTCTTTGTTTCTCCTGGTTCAAAACGAGTGTTTTGCATCAACACGATGGAACCTTCTGTTTGTTCCGCTACAGCCTTTTCAAGTGCTTCGCCACGTGTTTCCTTAACGAATGTTACAGGTGCGCTTTGTAGCTCTTGTAAACGAGCTGCAACGATTCCCATATCATTCTTGATTTTATCTTCTTCCTTCTTGATCTTACCAAGATGGCTCATAAGAAGAACCTTAGCTCCATTTTCTGTTAGATAGTTGATTGTTGGAAGTGCAGCACGAATACGATTGTCGTCTGTAATCACTCCATCTTTGTGAGGAACGTTGAAGTCTACACGAACAATGACGTGTTTACCAGTAACGTTCAAATCTTTCACTGTTGCTTTTGGCATTTCTTAGTCTCCTCCTTAATGAATAACTACCTGTATAGTATAGCACTTGAATACCCGATACGTAAACGCTCACACGCAATTTGCTAAAGATTTCACTATGTAAGCGATTGCAATTCATTTATCAAAAAAAGCTTCTCTCTTCAAAAGAAAAGCTCCTCGTGATTTTAAGACAATATCGACCGTTTCAATTCTTCATAATGCCTCACAATTTGCTGCGATCGAGTAATCAATGCGTAATCTTGTACCTCTAAAAACGTAGATGGCTCGTTGGCTTCTTCAATGGTTACTACCGTTTCTGAATCCAAACAATATTTCGAATAACAGATCGAAAGCGGTTTATACGCAACATCCTTTTTCGATACAGTTATTTTCTCATCATGAGGTAATTCCTCTAGAAACAACATGTAAGTTTTGCCATTTTGCATAAGATTGTAACCACCAATACTGTAATAATCCTCTTGGTAACTAAAATAACTTGGTTCAATTACACAAATCTTTTCTCCACTTTCACCAACTAACGTTTCTTCAATCAAAAAATCACTCCGTGTCGCCGTGCATGTATTCACACGTTTTTCCCCAACCTTGCCTACGACAACTAAGTCCGACATTTCAAACAATTCCTCTAACGTCAGATTATTCGTATCAAAGTAATCATTGAAGATCGAATTATCATCAATATGCAATTGACGATTTTCTCCATCTTCCATTTCCACATTCGTATTTGTGTCATCTATGATCGTGTAATTCACATACATGCCATATCCAAGCGAAGCTAACGTTAGAACAAAAACAAGGCTCCAAAAGACTAAATTCTTACTTTTCATAACACACACCATCAAATACTTCGATCACACCATTCGCCAAATCTTCAAAGTCATCAACGTTATGACTTGCAATAACAATTGTCGAACCTCGTTGATTTTCCTCCTGGATCAATTGCCGCACAAGACTCACACCATCGCGATCCAATGCATTTGTCGGTTCATCTAGTAACAAAATATCAGGCATTTCCATAATTGCTTGAGCAATCGCCAATCGTTGCTTCATGCCAAGCGAATATTTCTTATATGTACGTAAATCATCTGGATTCAAACCAACACGATTCATCGCCTTTTTGATTTCTTCATCGCCTATTTCTTTTTTGATTTCCGCCAGAATTTTCAAATTTTCAAAACCTGTGTACCGATTATAAAACCCCGGTGATTCAATCACAACGCCAACACTTTCCGGAAACGAAGCATCGACACCCATTCGTTTTCCATCAACGACCACATACCCTTCACTTGGACGAATCAAACCACAAATCGCACGCAACAACATGGTCTTCCCTGAACCATTCGGTCCTTTCACTAGATATACGTTTCCTTTTTTCAATTGTAAATTTACGTTTTTTAAAACTTCTACACCCTTAAGTTTCTTTGAATACTCATGAAATTCAATGTAACTCATGCCTTCACCTCATTTCCACAAGAAATCATATCGTTTCAATTTCAAAATCACACATCTGTATAAACCAACACAAATAGCCATGCTTACAAGAAGCTGTAAACACATATCCCCAATTTTCAATTGGTTAAACGATTCGACAACAAGCCTCGTCGTGCAACTATTTAATATTGTTACTGCATGTTCCGATCCTCTTCCAAACAAACCATTCACACGTTCACTCGCTAATACACATCCATATATAATGATGAAATTCATGTAGAAATTAAACCCAACTAGCATCAGCAAATGAAGTAGAATACCAAGCCAAACGAGCACAAGAATCTGTTGTGCGAACACATACAACATCAAGACAAAACTTCCTAAATGCATTTGAACATGCATGCTTACAACAAATACCAAAAGCCAAATACATTCCACCGCAACTAAACAACACGCATCCGACAACAGACGTTTGAACTTCGCCTTCCACCACGAAACCGCATTTCCAAATCGCATTAGTATATTTGTATATTGAAAATCCAAATAATTCCGTTCTTGCAAATACATGAAATAAGGAATTAACACAAACGCTAGAAACCTCTTATCATAAAATAATTTCAAAAACGTAAATCCATCCACTCCCTTTGGCAAGTCAAATACCGCTACAACCATCATCAAAAAGCTTACGACGCCATATCCATAAAACGACTTATCATGTAAATATGCTATGAATCCATTTCGCTTCATCATTCACACACTCCAATATCGTTACCAGCTTTCACGATACCAACATGAATCAAAATCACTGCTATTAGAAAGAATCCCCCAAAAAGAATAAACATGTTGGAAACACGACTTGCACCAAATGGAACTACATAGTTACGAATCCGCCAATTTACAAAATGTAACTTATCCATAATGTAATCATACAGAAGATATACACCATTAAACAAAACTACTACTTTAAATGAATTCTCTTCCACAAAGAAGAATATCCCATACATGATTAAGCCAAAAATACCAACGATTACTCCACTCTGTAGCGCAAAGATCAAGTTGTATACCCACGGATTCAAAAGACGTATTGGTTCATACATCACCGCATGAAAATAATTGTCTAAAACGGCATATTGCGGCAGGCCATAAATATTTTCAAAAGAAACTGTAGGAAACACTGCTCTACACAACGCAATATTCACAAGAAGTGGAACGGATACACAAAAAGTTGTCATCAAAAACACAACAACCGCCCGCTTTCTTAGAAATGTTTTTAAATCCGTGCGAGTTGCCGCATAAGGAATCATTCCAATCTTCTTTTCTTCTAGAAACGCATCCGCAAATACATACCCTGAAATAAACGGAAGAAGCTCAGCCACTATAAAAATTGTTTGATTCACTCCATAAACAGTAGTCTTTTCAAATCCCGCCCGTTGAATAGATAAAAACCCGGTGGATTTCACCCACATAACCTCAGACACAAAACTCAATAAACTAACCATTAATAGAATTAGAAAAATCACTTTAAATTGTGTACGATCAAAACACTTTTTCATTTCTACCCACATTGAATCCTCCAATCTACACGAAAAACACCTATTTATCGCTTAACAAAAAGATTAACGTACGTTTCTTTCTTACCATTATAGCAAAAAAAAAATTCATTCCAAATCTAAAAAACACCCACAAGCTTCTTGCTTATAGGTGTTCGATTTCAATTAATTATCGCTCCAATTACACAATTGGTAATACAACTCTTCATACACATTCGAAGAAGCTTCCCAAGACACATCCCTTGTCATAGCAGCTTTTACAAGCCCCTTCCAACCTGCCTTATTCGTATAATACTGTTTCAAGGCATATTGCAATGTATGTAACATATCATCCGCATTTTCGGCATAGAAGCTAAAGCCATTTCCTTCTCCAGTGTATTCATTGAATGGTTGTACGGTATCCTTTAAACCACCCGTTTCACGAACCAATGGCAAGGATCCATAATGCATCGCAATCAATTGCCCAATTCCACATGGTTCATACAACGATGGCATCAAGAATAAATCCACACCTGCATAAATACGATGCGCTAATTCTTCATTGTATCCACTGTAGTAAACAGCACGTCCTTTATATTCGGATTCCATCCACTTGAAGGCATCTTCCGCTGCTGTCTCACCTGTACCTAAGACAACAAATTGTACATCAAGATCCATAATCTCACGCAAACGACTCGTAATCAGGTACACACCCTTTTGATTCGTAAGACGACTTACAATCCCAATGACACAAACATCCTTATCGACCTTCAATCCAAGTTCTGCCTGCAACGCCGCTTTATTCGCAGCCTTACCTGCCGCAACATTTTTTACATCAAAGTTCTTCACAAGATGCTTATCCTTCTTTGGATCCCAAGCAACCGTATCAATGCCATTCACAATTCCCCACAAATCATCACGACGATAGCGAAGAATTGCATTCATACGCTCCCCATAGTAATCCGTAAGAATCTCATTGGCATACGTTGGCGATACTGTTGTAATCTTATCCGCAAAGACAATACCTGTCTTCATAAAGGAAATTCCATTGTCAAACTTAATCGATCCATTATCAAAGTAATAGTAATCAAGTCCTAAACAACTCTGTAACATCTCAACTCCAAAGTTGCCTTGGAAGGCTAAGTTATGAATCGTATACACATGCTTAATTGCTTGGTAACGAACATCCCCTTGATAACAAGCCTTTGCCATAAGCGGAACCATACCCGTTTGCCAATCATTTTCATGAATGATATTTGGCCACCAATCAATAAAGTAAATCATATCCAATAACGCCCGTTGGAAGAACGCAAAGCGTTCCCCATCGTCGTTATACCCATACAATGCATCACGTTCAAAATAATGTTGATGCTCAATGAAGTAGTACACCACTCCATCTACTTCTGTTTTATAGAAGGTTGCCGGCTGATCAATCCAACCAGAATGCACCTGAATCGTACCAATCCGTTCCAATTGATTGTAGTACTTATCAATGATTTTCTTATACAAAGGAAGCACAACACGCACATCATGCCCACGCTTTGCTAAGGACTTCGGAAGACTTCCAATCACATCCGCTAAGCCCCCCGTTTTTACAAACGGTAGCCCTTCACCGGCCGCAAACAATATCGATCTTGCCATACATACCCCTTCCATTAAATACGATCTCTACGCTTTACATACACAGGATTTTCGCTTGTTCCCTCTAACTTCTTAATATGATGAACAATCGCATACTTATCCACAACTGCATGATCCAACTTCGCACCCTTACCAATATAAGCACCAGGTAAGATAATCGAATCCTTCACTTCAGCCCCTTCACAAATCGTTACGTTACGACTAATAATGGAACCTTCCACATAGCCATCAATCACACAACCATTCGCAAAGATCGAATTACTAATCTCCGCATTATCTGTAAAGCTAGTCGGACATGAGTCATTGGTCTTTGTATACATTGGCCAATTGTCCTTAAACAACTGCTTTGCTGTATTGTAATCTCTTAAGCTCATATTAATACGATAGTATTCCGACAAGGAATTCAAGCAACCACAATAGCCTTTCACCGAATACCCACGAACCGTCAAGTTCTCTAACGAATCGGAAATAATATCCTTAAACCAATACAAACTCGAAGTCTCTTTTGCCTTATGAACCAAGTCAATAAACAACTGCTTCTCCATAATATACGCTTCTAAGCTAATCGTATTTGCTTTACGATTTCCGCTATTCTTACCAAACGAACAAACCTTATGATCTGGATCTAACTTCAACGTATCACAATTCAAGAACTCTTCCTTCGCATTGTTTGTATTATGGTACAACACCGTTACATCCGACCCTGTTTCCTTATGGTAGGCAAGTGCCTCTTGGAAATCAAAGCTATACACAAAGTAACTTGGCGCAATGACCACATACGGATTTGTGTCCTCTTCAATGTATTGCATATTCAATAAGTAATTCGCAACGTCGGTGTTATAAACAGGATTTGAGAACGTCTTCTCCCCAAACAACACTCTTAACTTTCCACGCTTTGAATTGATATTGTATTGTCTACCCTTACCAACATGGTTAAACAAGTTACGAGGCTTTTCCTTCGCATACACCTGTACATTGTTAATACCGGAATTGGTCATATTGGAAAGAATAATATCAATCACACGATATCTTCCCATAAAGGCAATCGCTGCAACCGGTCTAAAGTCCATTAGACCTTCAATATTTGCTGTACTATCTTCAAAACTAATGATTCCTAATGCGTGCATACAATTCCCCCCTTACTTCTTTCCACGTGCAACTAACTCAATCTCTGCACTTTCTGCCGAACCAATCACTTCATTTGGTTCAATCACCGTATCTTCACCAACGATACAACGCGTAATTCGAGCCCCAGCTCCAACCTTACAACCCGGCATCAACACCGAATCATACACTCTTGCATCCTTGCCAATTTCACAACATGTTCCAACAACCGAATTGTGAACCGTACCTTGGATATAACTACCCTGGGTAATATAACAATTCTGTACATCCGCATCGCCAGAAATAAATTGTGGCAACACATTCACATCCGATGTATAGATCTTCCAAGACTTATCCCCAAGATCCAATTCTGAATTCTCTTTCAATAAGTCCATGTTAGCTTCCCAAAGCGAATCAATGGTTCCAACATCCTTCCAATACCCCTTGAAACGATACGCAGCCAAACGCTTCGAATCACGCAAGTAAGCAGGAATAATGTCCTTACCAAAGTCATGATGCGAATTTGCATTCTTATCATCTTCCTTCAAGTACTTACGAAGCTCTTTATAACTAAAGATATAAATACCCATACTTGCCAAATTACTCTTAGGCTTTTCTGGCTTTTCTTCAAAGTCCACAATCATATCATTTTCATCGGTATTCATAATTCCAAAACGACTTGCCTCTTTCAAAGGCACTTCCAATACCGCAATGGTCGCATCTGCACCATTGTTAATGTGATGCTTCAACATCGCATCATAATCCATCTTATAAATATGATCCCCAGAAAGAATCAACACATATTCCGGATCCATAGAATCCAAGAAATCAATATTCTGGGTAATCGCATCTGCTGTACCAAGATACTCTTCAAAGTGCTCCTGGTCTTTTTCACGTGGACTTAACACAAATACACCACCGTTATTTGTATCTAATCCCCAATAATGATCTCTAGCAACATACGAATTCAATAACACTGATTCATACTGGGTCAACACCCCTACCGTTGTAACATCTGAATTTGAACAGTTACTCAATGCAAAGTCAATAATGCGATACTTTCCACCAAAATGAACTGCCGGTTTTGCGACTTTCTTTGTAAGATCCTTTAGACGTGAACCTCTACCACCTGCAAGGATCATAGCTACCATTTTGTTAGCTCTCATATTCTTCCTCCCAAATAATGTATCCATCACAAATTACAACATGTGAACTGATTATCACAATAATCATACACCACTTTAACCCATAACGGACCGATTATTTTTCCTATACAAACATAACCTTTCGGTTACCTTAGTACCATTTATACAATTCTCTTTTTTGCAAAAAAGGTCCAGGAACTCCCTAGACCTCAATCAACATTTCAAAAAACATTTACTTCAGCGTAACATTCATAACAACCGGATTGTGGTCAGTCACCTTAAAGCCTTCATCTAAGACTTCAATCGCATCCACTTGCAAGTTTTCACTCACAATAAATCCATCAATCATATAGAATTGGAAATCTTCAGGCTTCTCATTGATATATGGACGATCTAACGAACGACAAGAAGGAACATCTTCACCCATTACCATCTGCCAACCATCAAACTCTTCGATATCAATTCTTCCACATTGCCAATTTCCTTCAAAGGTTGGGAAGTTTGAATCATCCACATTCGAGAACATCTGATTAAAGTCTCCACCCGCAATGACATAATTGCCATCCTTCGCATAGCCTTCTAAGACTTCCTTCAACATCTTTGTCTGTGCCGCTTTTCCTTCACCTGCATCATACGCTTCTAAATGCAAGTTCACAAGAATCAACTCTTTATCACTACCTTCAAGTGGAACACGATCCACCATCAAGCAACGTCTTAGATTCCCTAAACGTTCCGGCCAAGCAAATGGACATGGCAACTGCAAACGTGTTGACTCTTCAATTCCAAACTTCGAATAGGTCAAAATACCACACTGCACCTTCCCCATGGTAGGCAATGGATAAGGAATATAGTTAACACGATAGTTATACGCAAAGCTATTTGCATACCCACTTAACGCATCACTAAACATCTCCACTTCATTCACACCACGAGAACGCTTCGCTTCTGTATCTACTTCCTGTAAGAATACAACATCTGGATCAATATCCTTCAATGTCGCAATCATACCCTCCATATTCGCAAGCACACGTTCACGATCTGCTGTTTGTACCGAAGTACCGCCATCCATAAAGAAATCCGCATTATCTCCTAACGCCCCATAACCGGTATTCCAAGTCACAATCTTCAAACTACCATCTTCACTAAGCGTTTCACTCGCATTCCCTTTTACTTCACAAGATTCAATATCCTCTGGAATCCACTCTACCGCTGTCATCCAGGCTAGTAATCCACCAAACCCCACAACAACACATAATAAAACAATACCAATCCACTTAAGGATAACCTTAAACGGATTCTTTTTCGCCTCGCTCATACTTAAATCCCCCTTATCAAGACTACTATAGTAGGATTATATCATGTAATCGCTTACAGTAGTACTCTTTTTCTAAAATCTAACAAATACTCGCTTAACATACATTTTATTTTTGTTTCAACAACTCCGACACAAAATACAACGACCCACAACAAACACAACTTCCACCATGTTTTCGTGCAACACCAACCACTTCATCCAAACTCGTTAAACCACCATCAAACCTAACAGCCCGGTCCATATCCAACGAATAGCCATAAAAGTAATCACAAGAAGCCTTCAATTCATCCATCATAGCATCTACTTCCTTATCCTTCATACAAGCAAATACCACAACAATCGGACCCTTCAAACGTTCAAAACTTTGAACAAGCTTCTTAATCGCTTGCATATTATGCGCTCCATCTAACAAAATAAATGGCTCATCCATAAACACCTGCATTCTTCCAAGTAGTGGCGTAAGACGATTCCGTTCCACCACTTCATACCCCAAATACCGAACACAAGCACAGGCTAAAGCATAGTCTTCCTCTAAATACGAGTCATAGGTACCACTTACATACACAACATCCAAACCCAATGCATCAATCACTTTTTTACTTTCCTCACGAACGTTTCCAACAAACAAAGGAACACCATTATTCACAATCCCAATCTTATCAAAGGTAATCTCTTCTATCGTATTTCCAAGTCGATTCATATGATCAAAATCCACCGTCGTTAATACATTCAATACCTTATTCCTTAATACATTCGTTGGATCAAAACGACCACCAATTCCAGCTTCATAAATCGCCAAGTCACATTTACATTCCGCAAAATACAAACAAGCAAACAAGACATCTATCTCAAACATCGACAAATCTTCCGCTACAATCAACGCTTCATAACGCGCATAATACCCCTCAAACACATCTAAAGGAATACAACACCCATCAACGCGAATCCGGTCTAAATGAGTTTCCATATGTGGCGATGTAAACAAACCAACCTTCAACCCATTTTCAACCAGCATATCATGCATGTATTTACTCGTTGTCCCTTTGCCATTTGTTCCAACGACATGAATACAAGGAACACGATCCAACACATCTTTAAATTCTTCCATCACCGATTGAAAATGTGCAAACCCATGCCCATTGTTGTGCCGTGCCATTACAAGTTCTAATACATCTTTAGACATCTTTCACACTCCAATCAATCGGTTCTAAGCCATTCGCCACCAAATAATCATTACACTTCGAAAAATGCTTACAACCAAAGAAACCACGATAACTACTTAACGGCGATGGATGTGCTGCCTCTAATACCAAATGCTTATTCGTATCAATCAGCTTCTTTTTCTTTCTCGCATCATTTCCCCACAACAAAAACACAACCGGCGTATCTTTCTCATTGATCTTACGAATCACAGAATCCGTAAACTCTTGCCAACCAATCCCATCATGTGCCTTCGGCCTCGAGTCTTCCACCGTCAACACCGTATTTAACAAAAACACACCCTGCTTTGCCCAATCCAACAAATAGCCACAATCCCCATTCAAAACACCAACATCGTCATAGATTTCCTTGTACATATTCCGCAAAGAAGGAGGCACCTTAACCCCCTTCTTCACCGAAAAACTAAATCCATGCGCTTGTCCTTTTTGATGGTAGGGATCTTGCCCAAGAATCACAACCTTCACATCCTTTACATCCACGACTTCAAAGATTTGAAAGATCTCCTCATACTTTGGATAACAAACACCATTTGCATACAAAGCATCTACCTGTTCCATAATCTTAGGTAAACATGTTTCCTTTGCAAAAAATTCCTTCCAACCATCCTTCACCATACAAACACCTACTTCTTTTTCTTTGTTTTCTTCTTCCGCAACTTCAAGATATCTTTGCCATCCATCCATTGCTTAAACTCACTTACAAACGTCTCTTCAAACAGCTCTTCATCAACATATGGAAGACGAGTCACATTCACACCATTCAACCGTTTGATCGAAGTTACTTCTTTAGTATTGCGTTGTACCAACAGTATCGGATTTACCATACGCTTGTAATAGCGATCCATACTCATTCGTTCGACTTGTTCAAAATACAACATCGGATACCCATCAATCGTATCGACCCGTTCCTCTTTTTCAAGCTCTTCCACAACCTTCGCATATGTTTCATCTGAGAATCCATTCATCCACTTATTTACAAGTAATGCATCATTGGTATCATACGGGTCCAGCAATACCGTAACTCCGTTCATTTCAAAATGATTACACACATTGGCAAATGCTAAATTCGCACCTTCGCCAATCCCAAAGTAATGAATCTTACTTGTATTCACATCTAAGTCATCAACCTTATGCACCATACAAGCAAAGTCCTGCAAAAACATCCGATCAAAATCATAGTTTTCACTTCGACCAACCACCAACGGATCTCGATGCAACCGGCCTTCCATACGAATCGAGGCGTAGCCAACATCTGCTAACCTATGCGCCACATCTTTTAACTGCCCATCTTTTCCATTGGCATCAAAATTCATCCCATCACCAACGAGCACAAAGATTTCCGCATCTTCCACATTCTTTGGATAGGTCACAACACATTGCACCTTCGGACTTCTTCCAAGCAAATACGACTCCTCAACAAATTCGTCGTCTTCTTCCACATTTACATACTGTGGTAACTTCGAAAACTCCATTGAAGTAATCTTAAAGTCTTCATTCATTTCCATAAATGAATACATCGTTTCATACTCCAACACTCCAAACAAACGTCCTTTTTCCATTTCCTCTTCTACAACAGCCTGCGTTCCACTCTTTCCACCCTGTTGTAAAAAGGCTTCTTTGACATTTGTTTTACGGATTGATCGATCCAACGGCAATTCATCAAATCGATCTTCATCAACCATTCTTGCGACATCTTCTAAGGCAAGTTGTAAGGTGTAAGGATTTACTTCCACCACTTCTTCTACCTTTACAATCTCTTCCACTTGCTTACAACCAACGCAAGAAAAAGCCACCAAAACGGTGGCTAGCATTTTCTTAATGTTCAATTGGGTCATCTTTTTTGGAACGCTTTGCGACCATAACGGACACAACAACAATGACAACAAGAACACCAATCACAGTGTAAACACCCTCTTTTGATTGGAAGAATGACTTTTCATAAGATTCCGATGGTACTTCTTCAAAGATTGCCTTTGCCATCACACCATCTTTTGACTCTACATATTCCTTCACATCGTTTTCCACAATGTCGAAACAACGATCTCCATTTGTCAAAAGAACCGTCAAGAATTCTGTTTCATCAAAGGATTCACCCAACGCATCCTTCGCTTGTTTTTCAAGCATGAAGAAATGCATCAAACCAGTTCCATAAGGAACCAATTGCCCTGGATAATCCACTGCAAATTCATACAACTCTTCGGCATAGTCAGAATTCATATCAATTCCTTCTAACCACTCCTTAACACCATCGATATCCCAACCAAGACCATTGACACCTAAGTCAATACAACTTTGTTGTACATAACCAAGGGCTGTATACAAGCCATGTAAGTCTTTTGCGTCTTGGGTTAATACCGGAGCCTTTTGCCAAGACTTAATCTCAGTAAACATTGCCCAACCTTCGGTATATCCGATGTTGTTAAGGCAAGTTCTTAAACGATTTGGATTCGTATTGTAATACCAAGTAATTTGGTACAAATGCCCAGGGAAACCTTCATGTGCCAATGTTTCATATAGCCCATTTTCATCCGCTACATTTGCCCCATTAATACGAATGACATTGTCCTTCAAGAAATCTACCGGTGGTTGCATATAGTATGCCACAACCGAATCATTCGCAACCGATTGATCCAAGTAAGAAACCTTGTAGTTTACTTCTGGTCCAACTGGATACTCTTGCATATGTGCTTGATGGTATTTTAGAACCTCCATTGGTTCATCCATACCAACAACCGCTTCCATCTCTTCTTCAATGTTTGGATTCTTTGCGTAAATGGCACGCATTTCACTCAACTTTGAACGTAGGAAACCAGTCATTTCTTCCACTTGTTCTTCGACTGACTTAGTGGTAGAAGACTTCACTTGAATCAAATTACGATAGAATGCATTTCCTTGCTCTTCATAATCGGAATATCCACCCTCATACAAACGGGATCCCTCCAACGCTTTTAACTCTTTGGCAACCTTTTCATATGTTGGAATAAACTTCCCAAACACAATCTCTTCGTTCTTTTTCTTATACGCTTCACGTTCTTCATCACTTAGACCTTCAAACGCGTCCACATTTTCATTAAAGATTACAATCAACGGATTGCCATCTTTCTTACTCACAAATTCATCAATGCTATCAAGGGTCGCTTCTAATTGACGATCATTTAGGAATAACCCCTTTTCCGCTTGTTGCTTGGTGATTTCTAAACAGCCATCCATAAAGCCATCAATCGTATCAAGCAAGGTTAGATAGTCATCAATATCCACCTTTTCATACAATACAAACTCGGTAAAGTTTGTAAGTAAGTTATCGGTCACACCAGAACCTGGCGCAAATAACATCGTAAGATCTGGTAACTTCAACCCATCAATTGAATTCGATAGATCAAACATCAACGCATCATAGTCATGTTTCTGAGTGTCATTAAGAGTGTTATAGTCAAATGATTTTAACTTTTCCATTGTCTTTTCAAGCGCTGCTAAGTCTTCTTCACGCTCATCAAGGCTTGGAACTCCTAATGTAACTTCTGGCTTTGTAATGCCTTCTTTTTCATAATCCCGCAATGAGAAATGAAGATTGGCATAGTCTGATTCCATCATTTCCACATACTCATCATGCATAAACGCATCAAAGTCTTCATTAAACGCTGCTTCTTCTGCCTTTAGTAACGTCAGTGGACTTGAAGCTAGACAACAAGCCAACACAAACGCTATAAAGCGATTTGTTTTTTTCATAAAAAACCTCCTATAGTACAGAATCCTCTTGTTCCACAGCCACATTGTGAACTCGTTCTTCACTCATCTGTAACAATGCGCAAATCGTTTGTTCGCCAATGTTTTTCATCATGTTCTCAAAACGCATAAAGCCATCTTCCCGATACGCATCCGCCGGTTTCTTCTGCGCATACCCACGCAAGCCAATTCCATGTTTCAACTGCTCCATGAAATCCACCTGCTCCATCCAGGCATGATCCAAAATCGACAAGAACACAAGTTTCTCTTTTTTCTTTAGAAGCCCCTCATCAGCGCCTTCCATATTCTTGAGATACAACTGCTTGATTTGCATTTTAATATAATTTACAGGGTCCTCGCAAGTAAAACACTCATCGATTACATTTTTTTCAAGATTATATTTCTGTAAATTTTCAGAAATTACATCATTTGTGTAACTACCCGTTTCACTAAACTTCCCAAAGTCGTTCGCAATCGTCGTATCTAACAAATGATCCAACAACTCACGCACATCTTCCATCTCAAGAACCTGATCACGTTCCTTGTAGATAATATTCCGTTGTCTAGCATTGGTTTCATCAAACTCCAACGTATTCTTACGCGTATCATAATGCAAGCCTTCACAACGCTTTTGCACATTATCCACAAACTTACGCATCTTTTCTTCACTAACCTTACCACTTACGAAGCGATCAATCTCAACCTTACCTTCATCACCGGCAAACTTTTCAAATAAATCATCTTCCACACTTACGTAGAAACAAGATCTACCAACATCACCCTGACGACCCGAACGACCACGCAACTGGTTATCAATGCGCTTTGATTCATGACGCTCACTACCAAGCACCACTAAACCACCAAGCTCTAATACACCTTCACCTAGCTTAATATCGGTACCACGACCCGCCATATTCGTAGCCACAGTCACCATACCCTTATGCCCAGCACGGGAAATAATCTCTGCTTCTAACTCATCTTCCTTCGCATTCAACACTTGATGCGGAATCCGACGCTTTGTAAGAAGTTGTGACAACACTTCCGATACTTGAATCGAAATCGTACCCACAAGCACCGGTTGATTCAAGGCATGTAATCGTTCTACTTCATCGACAATCGCAACATATTTCTCATGTTTTGTCTTAAAGATCCGATCTTCTTCGTCAATACGTGCCACCGGACGATTGGTTGGAATGACAAATACACGCATATTGTATGTATTCAACAATTCATCTTCCGCCGTCTTTGCCGTACCAGTCATACCCGATAACTTGTTATACATACGGAAGAAATTCTGATAGGTAATCGTTGCATAGGTCACGGTTTCATTCTTAATCCCTACACGTTCCTTTGCCTGAATCGCTTGATGCAAGCCATCGCTATATTCACGACCCTCCATCTTACGACCCGTAAACTGGTCCACTAACACCACTTCATCGTTACTTACAACATATTCCACACCATTATGGAAGATATAATGCGCCTTTAATGCATTTGCCACATAGTGAACCAACAAGTAATTCTCTGGCTTATAGAAGTTATCCACATGGAAGAAACTCTCGGCTTTACGAATTCCTTCTTCACTCAATACCGCCGAATGATCTTCCACAGAAATCTCGACATCCTTTTGTTTTAAAGACTTCACAAAATCATCCGCTTCAATATAACTCGACTCTAACACAGGCCCAGGTCCAGAAATAATCAACGGCGTACGTGATTCATCAATCAAAATCGAATCACATTCATCCAATACCGCATAATGCAATCCACGCAACACACGATCTTCTACACTACGAACCATATTGTCTCTTAGATAATCAAAGCCAAGCTCACTATTTGTTGTATACGTAATATCACAGGCATACACATCACGCTTTTCACTGCGATTTAATTTGTTCAAATTACAACCAACACTCAAGCCTAAGAACTCATACACTTGCCCCATCCAGCTCGCATCACGCTGTGCTAAGTACTCATTTACCGTCACAACATGCGCACCTTTTCCTTCTAAGGCATTCAAATAAATCGGCATAACCGCAGTCAACGTCTTACCTTCACCGGTCTTCATTTCGGCAATGTCACCATAGTGTAATAACACACCACCCAACACCTGAACTGGATATGGGAATTCATGAAGCACACGCTTTGAAGCCTCACGGGCTGTCGCAAAGGCCTCAGGTAAGATATCTTCTAAACTCTTTCCACGCTCTAATAAACCTCTTAAACGACTCGTTTCTTCACGTAATTCTTCATCCGACTTACTTGCATACACACTTTCCAACGCCAAAACCTTCTTTTGAAGCTTCTGCGCCTTTGCATAATGTCGCTTTTCACTATTAAATAAGTTTTCTAAAACCATACTCAAACCTCTTTACTTTCGTATTACTAAGATGCTTAACGCACTCACATGCACATCATAGATGGTATCTTTGCACGCATTTCCATTTTCATCAAGCAAGACTTCCACACCCAATTCAAACTTATACGTACGATCCTCTACCGTTGGATTGACAATCACACATGTCTCATGCCCATCCAAGTTCATTTTATAAAACATTACGGCATCCGCATCAATCCCAAACGACACACATTCCACAATTTTTTTGCTCGTTGGTAAACGGAACTCCTTATATTCCTTACGAAGGGCAATCACCTTCTTCGTATATTCATACACCTCTTGATTCATTAACAAGCGATCATAATTCATCGCATTAATCGCATCACCGGCATTGTAGGAATTCTTACAGTCACTCTTTGTCCCACAGAATTCAATTCCACTATGAAGGAACGGAACACCTTGAGACACAAGAGTTGCCGCAATACACATCTTTTGACGCTTCACACGCATCCATCTTGGCTCATTGTGACAACAATAATGCATCTTATCCCATAGGGTCGCATTGTCATGCGTTTCAATTCCATTGATTGACTTCCCCGGTGTATCAAAGCGATAGAAGTATGGTTCCTTCAATGTATTTCCAACAAAGGCACTGCAAGCATCAAAACATGCATGTTCATTCCCTGTTAAATACCCAGACTCATACATCTGATCATCGCCCGTTCCACCTTTTAGAATATCTCTAAACGTATCATTGAAATAGCCAACAACCGGTAACTTCTCTTGGTTTAAAATCATCGCCTTCTTGCTATCATCAATACTTGTTGGCATATTCCAACCTTCGCCATACATCATCGCATCTTTTTTATGTTTGCGAGCTGTCTTTGTTAACATCCGCATCGTATCGACATCTAAGATGCCCATCAAATCAAATCGGAATCCATCTACTCCATACACATGCATAAAGGTTTCAATGATAAAGGCAAACATATGCCGCATCATTTGCTTGGTGGAATCTAAGTCATTGCCACAATAGCTACCATTCGACATCTTTCCACTTCTTGTATATCTAAAGTAATAATATGGCACAATCTTATGCAAGGACGTTAATTCATGGTCATACATATGATTAAAGACCATATCCAAATTCACCCGCAACCCCTTCTTATGAAGCGTTGCGACAAGTGTTTTAAACTCAAGCATTCTAGCATATGGATCATTTGGATTACTTGCATACCAACCCTCTAATACCGCAAACTGGAATGGATCATAACCCCAGTTATAATGCGAATTGACATGCATCTCATTAACCGTCGCAAAATCCACAACCGGCATAAACTGCACATGAGTTACACCTAATGATGTCAAATAATCAAGCCCTGTAGGCATCCCTTTGTAAGTCGTACCTTCTTCAAGCAATGACACAAACTTTCCACGTGTTTTTGTATTAGCTGTTTTACTTGCCGTCATATCACGAATCGAACATTCATAAATAATCGCATCAGTATCACTCTTCATCAAATCAAATTCCACATCATCCGGAATCTTTTTGATCTCATTTAAATCAATGACCGCTGACATATCGCCATTGGCATTGGAAGAAAAGGCATAGGGATCCAAACATTCCACAACCATTCCATCCCGTTCCACAAAGTAAGAATACAAGGCATGTTTCAAGTCCTTACGAACCTTCACACGATACACACCCTTCTCACTTCGCTTCATTGTATGGAAACTTACTTCTCCATTTACAACAAGCTTCAACGTAACACCCGTTGCCGTAGGTGCCCACAAGGCAAAGTCGGTACTTGTCTTATGGTATCTAGAACCTAAATCTTTTCCACTATAGGCAAATAGTTCTTCAAACATATCACTTCGTACAATAAAGCGACACTCCACAACACACGAATACCCCGTCTTTACATACAAGCGATACTTGCGCCCAAATTCATACACACAAGGCATACTCACTTGATACTCTACTTGTTTCTCAGATTCTTCTACACAACGAACCACACAGTCATAACAATGGCCTTGATCGTCCATAATATACATGTGATCCACCATTCCATTGTAATACCTTCTTGATACAACGACATTTAACTCCCCAAAGTCGTCTAAAAACGCACGAATTGATGCCATACTCTCTCCTTCAATCTTAGGAAAAAGCGCCCTGTGGCGCTTTCCTTATTACTTCTTCAAACATCTAAAATACAAACAAGCAAACGGTGCTAACTTGAATGTAAGTTCCTGTTCAAACTTTCCTGCTTCTTTCTTCTTACGAGAACGAATCGCTCTTGGATTCACCATTCCACAACCTTCATAGTCTGAAGATTCTGTATTCAAGATTTCTTTATATGAACCACTTCTTGGCACATCCAACACAAAGCGATCATACGCAATCGGACACATATTCATAACACAAACAATGATTTCCTTCTCATCTTCACGATAGAACGAATACACACTTTGTTCGTTATTATCCGCATCAATCCACTTATAACCTTTTTCCTCATAGTCATACGCTGACAAACAACGGTGTTTCAAATAGATATGATTCAAATCGTTAAAGAATCGATGGAACGCATCATGGCGTGGATAGTCCAACAAGAACCAATCCAATTCCTTCTGCTCATCAAACTCTCTAAACGTTGCAATCTCATTTCCCATGAAATTCAACTTCTTCCCAGGATGGGCATACATATACGCATATAAATTTCGTGCCTGTGAGAACTTTTGGTCATAGGTTCCAAACATCCGATCCACAACCGTCTTCTTCCCATGCACGTTTTCATCATGACTTAATGGTAGTAAGAACTTCTCCGAGTAATAATAGGCCATTGAGAAATTAATTTTATTGTGTTCCCACTTACGATAGTAAGGATCTGTTTCATAATACTTAATCGTATCATTCATCCAACCTAAATCCCACTTGTAATCAAAGCCTAAACCACCATCTAACGTCGATGCCGTCACCTTTGCAAAATCACTTGAATCTTCGGCAATCATCATCACTTCTGGGAATTCTTTGTGCACATAATAATTCATACGCTTCACAAAATCCAAAGCACCCTGGTTTGTACCACGATCCTTATTCCCACCCCAGAAAATCAAATTACTCACCGCATCAATTCGAATGCCATCAATGTGATACGTTTCCAACCAATAAATCGCTGCCGAAATCAAGAACGAACGCACCTCTTCACTCCATAAGTTGAAGTTCATCGTACCCCATTCACTTTCCGCATCACTCTTCTTCGCATATTCAAACAACGGCTGCCCATCAAACATCCGCAAACCAAAGTCATCCTTCACAAAGTGCACCGGAACCATGTCCATAATGACCCCAATGCCCGCTTTATGACAGGCATTCACAAAACTTGCAAACTCCGTTGGATTTCCATAACGCGATGTCAATGAGAAATACCCACTTGCCTGATACCCCCAAGACCCATCAAATGGATACTCATTCAACGGCATCATTTCAATATGGGTAAAGCCTTGTTCCTTGACGTATGGAATTAATTCTTCTTCCATCATCTTATAACTATATGGATGCTCGCCATTGCGCTTCCAACCACCAGCATACACTTCATAAATCGAAACCGGACGATCAAAATTCCGACTCCGCTTCTTCATCCATGCCTGATCACTAAAGTGAATATTCCCCAAATCATACACCTTCGATGCATTATTCGGTCTTGTCTCACTATAAAACGCAAATGGATCTGCCTTATCCACAAACTTACCAAACTGATCTTCAATATGATACTTATAGGAATCCCACTCTTGCACACCACTTACAAAGCAAGACCAAACTCCACTATGATCAATCCGTTCTAAATAATTCGCATGTACATCCCAGCCATTAAAACTCCCAATGACAGAAATACTACGTGCATGTGGGGCATACACTGTAAAGCGAACCCCTTCAACACCCTCATATACAAAATGCGCTCCAAACATTTCATATGCACGAATGCAATGACCTTGGTGAAACTCTTCGATTAACATATCCTGTTTCATAATTCCATTCCCTTTTTCGTTTTCAATTTTACTATTACGTATATAATACCATTAGTACCACATAATTCACAAAGAAACGATGACATTTGTGTAGAAAGGACCAAATATGACATATACACTCATTGAACCAACCAAATCCTACTGTCAACAACTCAAAGACTACCGCCTTGCCCTCTTGCAAGAAACCACGTTTATTAACGGTGCCTCTAGCTTAGAAAAATTCGAAGAGATCAAAGACTATCTAGCCTACCTAGAAACCCTAAAAAACGCATCCACATGCCCAGAAGGCTATGTGCCAAGTCGTACTTACCTGTATGTAAACGAAGACACAAACGAACTACTCGGCATTGTAAACCTTCGTTTAAGTCTCAACGACTTCTTAAACAACTTCGGTGGTCACATTGGCTATTCCATTGCCCCAAACTACCGCAAACAAGGTCATGGCACAAACTTACTCAAGCTTACCCTTGCAAAAGCCAAAGAATTTAACATCAATCCAGTCTTAATCACTTGCCTTACAACTAATGCAGCAAGTGAAAAAGTAATACTTAACAATGGCGGTATCTATCAAGACACAAGAGAAACGAGTGATGGAAAAGCATTTAAACGCTTCTATATTGCAAACTAAAAGAAGGCATTTCGCCTTCTTTTGTCTTATGCGACAATCTTTGTCATGAATGCTTGGTACTGCTTCGCCTTTTCCTTCGCATCTTCTAAGGAAGTTCCACAAATACAGTAGTACACCTTCACCTTTGGTTCTGTACCACTTGGACGAACAGCTACCCAGCTACCATCCTCTAAGAAGTACTTAAGAACATTCGACTTTGTAAAGCCAGTCAATTCTGAAACACCTTCTTCGTTTCCTTTTAGGCAACGATCAAAGTCTTCAAAGCCAACAACCTTCGTACCAGCAATTTCCGCTAGCCCATTCTCACGTAGACCACTCATGATTTCTTGAATATGCTCAGCACCAGCTGCACCTTCAAGAAGTAAGCTTGTCTGTGATTCGTTGTAGTAACCATGCTCGATATACGCTTGTTCTAATACATCTACCAACGTCATGCCTTTTTTCTTGTAGTAACAAGCCGCTTCCGCAAGCATTAAGCATGCTTGAGGTGCATCCTTATCACGTACAAATGGCTTAATCAAAGACCCATAGGACTCTTCATAGCCAAAGACATAGTTACGCTTATGATTTACTTCATACTTCGCAACCTTTTCACCAATAAACTTAAAGCCCGTTAGTGTCTTTTCTGTTTCAACACCGTACTTACTTGCAATCTTTTCCCCAAGATCACTTGTTACTACAGTATTAAACATCACTGGATTTTCAGGCATCAAGTTCTTTTCTTTCATCTGTGAGAAGATATACTCAATTAAAACTGCACCGGATTGGTTTCCTGTTAATAATTCATATCCACCACGAGACTTCACCGCAACACCCATACGGTCTGCATCTGGGTCAGTTACTAACACGATATCCGCATCTTCACGAACTGCATATTCCAAAGCCAATTCATAAGCACCAGCTTGTTCTGGGTTTGGGGTTGGCGTATTTCCAAAGTTTGGATCTGGATCACATTGTTCTAAAACAGGAATCAAGTTATATCCACATTCCTTCATAATATGACGAACCGGCACATTCGATGTTCCATGTTCTGGGGAGAAGATAATCTTTACATCACTCTTATCCACATCTGGATTCAATTGAATGCTGTAAACATTTTCGTAATAAGGTAAGTCAACATCTTCCCCAATCACATGAATCAATGCCTTTTGTTCATCATTCAATTCATTTGATACAGAAAGTTCATCTTCAATCGAATTAACCTTTGCAATGACTGCATCCGCTAATGCAGGTACTAACTGACAACCCTTGTCATCGTATAGCTTATAGCCATTGTATTCACGTGGGTTGTGGCTTGCTGTAATCATAATACCGCCAAAGCATCCCAAATGACGTACCGCAAAGGACAATACAGGAGTCGGTCTTAGATTCTCAAAGACATACACCGTAATTCCATGACGCGCTAGTACAGCTGCAGAATCAAATGCGAATTCCTTGGAATTAAAGCGGTTGTCATAACCAATCGCAATTCCCTTCTTCTTCGCTTCTTCCCCTGCTTCTTCAATGTACAAAGCAAATCCTTCTGTTGCCTTACGAATGGTATGAATGTTAATACGATTTGTACCAGCACCCATCACCCCACGCATACCAGCTGTACCAAACTCGATGTTTGTATAGAAAGCATCCTTGATGGCTGTTTCATCCATGCCTTCCATTTCCTTACGTAGTGTAGCGTCTAAATTATCGCTACTTAACCAACGTTCATAACTCTTTTTTGCGTCCATATTTCTTATTGCCCAAATCATTGAGCTCTCCTTTCCTAGCAAACGAAAAATAGAAGATGCATAAAGACGCACCTTCCATTTAAATCATACTTGATTCTTACGCGATTACTTTCTGTGCACGAAGAACGTCTTCAATTGTTGCGATTGCTACATCTTCATCGTCGCCTTCACATGTTACTGTGATTTCGGATTGTGTAGGAATTCCTAGAGACATAACACCCATGATAGACTTCATATTTACTGTACGTCCCTTGTATGCAACCTTAACTTCGCTCTTGAACTTACTAGCCGCATTTACTGCAACAGTAGCTGGACGAGCATGTAATCCAACTGGATCAATGACTGTGATAGATAACTGTTTCATATACTTACCTCCGTTATATTCTATTCTATTTTACTTTGTTTACTGCTGTGTTACAAGCATTTACCTCATACTTGTACATTTTCCACCATTTACTTATGATACGGTTCATTGTTTAAGATTCGAAATGCCCGATAGATTTGTTCCACAACAAGCAAGCGACACATCTGGTGTGTAAAGGTATTCTTCGATAAACATAAACGCATATTACTCCGTGCAATCAACCCCTCACTTACACCAAGCGAACCACCAATCACAAAGGTAATCTTCGACTTCCCTTGCGTATGTAAGGAATCAATCGTCTTTGCAAAACTCACCGAATCCATCTGCTTGCCCCACAAATCCAGCAAAATCACATACTCATCCGGTTTGATTTTCTTCAAAAGACGTTCCCCTTCTTTTACAAGAACTTGCAAGTCTTCCGCTTCCGAATTGTTCTGCGATGTTTTTTCATCAGCCACTTCAACCACTTCAATCTTCTCGTAAGGTTGAATCCGCTTCACATATTCATCAATGCCCTTTTGCAACCAAGCATCCTTAATTTTTCCACATGCCACAATTCTAATCATCTAATACCACCGTAAGACGCACTTCGCTACCTTCTCTTAACACAACAAACTCTAACTCATCTTCACTCTTATATTCATATAAGATCTCTCTTAAATCATCGACGGCCAACATGTCTTTGTTGTCAACCTTCAAAATCACATCGCCATATTTCAAAACATCTCCATGTAAGACATCATACACAAGCAATCCACTTGTTTGATCCAACGGAATATTCATCGCCGACTTTTGATATACCGCAACTTCCTGCATATCACCAACAATCGCTCCTAAATACCCACGATGCACACTACCTGTTTCAATCAATTGATCCACAATCAACACAAACTCATCACTGACAACAGCACTCACAAAGCCATCTTCTTCAAAGCTTGTGACCATACCAATCATTTGTCCTGACAAGTTGACAAGTGGACCACCAATAAAACAATCATGCCCTTTGACATCACTCCGCAATGTCGAAAGAATCCATGAGGCATCCTCTTTTTGCACTTCCACTTGCGCCGTCTTACTCACAACTCCAAACGACACAAATCCAGCTTCGGTATTCTTATACTTCGACCCTAAAGCAATCGTATATTCCCCATGCTTTACAAGGTCACTATCCCCAATCGACATCTTCGTACAAGAAAAATCAGGCACTACATGCAAGACACAAATATCACTCATTTCATCAAACCCAACAAGCGATGCCACATATTCCATACCATTGTCAAAACGCACCAACAAGCCATCCTTATCTTTTACATTTGCATAGGCACTTACAACATACACCCCTTCTTGATCAACGGCATAAATCATACCCGTTTGGTACAACTCTTCCCCCTGAATCGTAACCAAAGACGAACTCACATTCGAAACCGTCTTCGTAAGGTCCGTTGTATACCCATTCAATGTATTTTGAACAATCGTAATACCTTCATCGGTCTTTTGTACATGCGACTCATTTTCATTCGAAGGTGTATGCATGACGTTATACGTTAGATACAAATTCCAACAAAGAAGTCCAATTCCCACTGCATACTTCCACTTTTTCTGCATACGCCCCTCCTACTAACATCGTTCGATCTTCTGCCACTGCAACAACAAGGGACTCATGTAATTCCCCTTCATACGACTTTAACATCTTCATCGTCGCTTCCATGGCAAGTTCTACCGTATTTGCCTCTTGTGATCCATGCGCTAAAACAATCATCTTCGTCTTAGCACTAATAATACAAGATAAAATCTTTGCACAATCCTCATTGTTCAAATGCCCTTCATCACCAAGAATCCGCTGTTTCAAAAACGCCGGCCGACTTGACTCCATTAACATTTCAACATCATGATTACTCTCTAAAATAATGTAATCCGCACCCTTTAACAGTGGATAATACGCCTCTTTGACATATCCTGTATCGGTAATATACACAAGCTTCTCACTGCCATTTTCAAGCACATACCCAACGGTATTTGGTGCATCGTGTGATAAAGCAATTGGCGTTACCTTCACATGTTTTACAAAAAACACCGCATCTGCAACCACTTTTCCACACGTAAACTCCTTAATTTCAACCGGTGCATAGATTGGTCGATCTTTCATCACCTTCAACGCCGAAATATGGTCCTTATGGTCATGGGTAATCAATACCGCATCCACCTCTTCCACACAACTTCCAAACTCCTCTAAGGAATCCTTCACATAGCGCATACACGTTCCACAATCAATCATGATACAAACCGCACCATCCTTGACGACAAAACAATTCCCTTTTGAACCACTCGACAACATCGCAAACTGAAACATCTTAAACACCCAATCTAATCAAACTGACCATGATCATAATTCATAATCAAGTTCGTACTCGCCTCAAAGGCCACTTGAATCTTTCTTGTTTCACCATTACGGTGCTTCGCAATATTGATTTCAAGCTGCTCAGTCCCATTCGCCCGAGCTTCTTCTTTCTTTTCATCATCGTAATACGACTCACGATACAACATCATTACAATATCGGCATCCTGCTCGATCGCCCCAGATTCACGCAAGTCACTCAACATCGGACGCTTATCCGGACGCTGTTCCACCGCACGCGATAACTGCGACAAGGCAATCACCGGTACATCCATTTCTCTTGCAAGACCCTTTAACGCACGGGAAATATCAGAGACCTGTTGCTGACGAGAAACACCAGGACCACCACTTCCTTCAATCAACTGAATATAGTCAATCAAAATCAGTGATAACTTGTCATTTTCTGCCTTCAACTTACGAACCTTCGAAAAGATCTGTGACACCTTTACACCCGATGTATCGTCAATAAACACCTTCGCCATCTTAAGAGCACCAGCTGCCTCATTGACCTTATTCCACTCTTCTTCATTCATATACCCAGAACGAATATTATCCCCAGGAACTCTTGATTTCGCCGTTAACAAACGACTCGCCAACTGTTCCGCAGGCATTTCCAAAGAGAAAATCGCAACTGCTTGATCTGGCTGATACCCAGCCACATTCATCGCTAAATTCAAGGCAACAGCCGTTTTCCCCATCGAAGGACGGGCCGCAAGAATAATCAAATCCCCACGTTGGAAACCGTGGGTAATCTTATCTAAGTCCACAAACCCCGTTTCAACACCGGTGACGCGTTTCTTATTTTCTTTAAGCGATCGAATCTGGTCTAACACCGTTGTAAACAACTCCGGTGAATTTCGAAAATCCGTCGCTCTTCGATTTCGAGAAATCTCAAGAATCTTCTTCTCCGATAAATCCAAATACTCATCAATGTCCGTATGACCACTCATACCTTCCATAACAATCTCTTGGGAAGCTTCAATCATCCGTCGCATAATCGACTTATCACGAATCAAATTCACATAGTTCTTTGTATTCGCAGATGTAACAGCTGCACTTAACAACTCACTCAAATACGCATAGCCACCAACAAGCTCTAATGTCCCAAAGTCCTTTAGTCTTGTGGCCGCGGTGGTTAAGTCAATTTGAATGTTATCTTGGTACAAACTAACAAATGCACTATAAATCTTCTGGTGCGCCTCAATGTAGAAATCCTGCTCACTCACACCTTCTTCAATCACAATTCGTGCCGTATTTGGATACATTAACATCGTACCCAACAAACTCGCCTCCGCTTGCGGAGCACTTGGCAACGTGCGATTTACAAATTCATCCTGATTAGGCATTGCCAACCACGCGGCAGTTCAATGTCGCCACAACACCCTTGTAAAGTTCCACACGAACCTTTGTTGTGCCCAAAGACACAATTGGATGTGTATCAATAAACTTACGCTTATCTAAGAAGATATTCTTCTTACGTAGTTCTTCAACAATCTGCTTTGTGGAAACAGATCCAAACACACGACCACCTTCTCCTGAATTCACCTTAAATGTAAGTGTCATCTTTTCTAATTCTTCGGCAAGCTTCATTGCTTCTTGACGATTTGCCTCATCAAGTTCTTTCGCTTCTTGTTTCTGCTCAGCAAGAATTTCTAAACTCTTTTCACTCGTTGCGACTGCTAATCCTCTAGCAATCAAGAAGTTACGTGCGTAGCCATCTGCCACATTCACGATTTCACCCTTCTTACCAACCTTTTTTACATCACTCTTTAGAATTACTTTCATTTTGTTTCTCCTCCTCTATATACTCCTTAATAAACATAAGAAGCTCTTGTTCTACATCATCAATACTCATCTCAGGCCGTTGCATCGCCGAAGCCGTCATATGGCCACCACCATGCATCTTCTCCATGATTCGTTGCACATTCATATGCCCATTACTACGAGCCGAGATACACGTTTGTCCTTCCCCATCATTAGCAATCACAAACGATGCCTCTACATCTTGAATTTGTAATAAATCATCCGCAATCTGACTCATCATCGATCTTGACATCGTCCGATCTTTGACCGGCGTAATGATAATATCATGATCAATCATCTTCGAACTCTTCATAATACTCGTCTTCGATTCAAACTCCGCATACGTATCCTTCAAGTAATCATCTACCTGTAAAGGATCAGCCCCATACTTACGAAGCGTACTTGCCGCATCAAAGGTACGAGCCCCCGTACGCACCCGGAACCGTTGCGTATCCACAATCATACCCGCCAACATAATATTGGCATCTAATTCGGAAATCTCCACACGATTGGACACATATGGAATCATCTCGGTAATCAATTCACAGGTCGAACTCGCCCCTGCTTCAATATACACAAGAACTGGTTGTACACCCATCTCTGTTGATCTTCGATGGTGGTCAATGACCGCAACCGTACGTGCCTTTTCTAAAACCTTTGCACCATTACTTTGTTTGATATTATGATGATCCACCATAATCACAAGCGTCTTTTCCTTCAATTGATTCAACGCTTCATTTTCCGTCACAAACTTAAAGTCTTCCTCTAATAGCGCATCTAAATTCGCATTCAATACGCCCTCTAACTTTTCTTCAATTCCACCTGTCTTGGCAATAATCACCGTTGGCTTATTCAAAGACTGTGTCATTCTTGCCATACCAAGGGCAGCACCCATACAGTCAAAGTCAGCTACTCGATGACAACAAATAATGACATTGCTAGATCTAGATACTAACTCTCTTAATGTATGCGCCATCACTCGTACACGAACACGTGAACTCTTTTCAGCAGCCTCACTTGAACCACCAAAGTACTTCACATCTTCGCCACTCTTCTGTACCGCAACCTGGTCACCACCACGCGACTGCGCTAAGTCCATCAGTTTCGCAACAACGTCATCCATCTCTTCATACGAATCCCAACCTCTTGCAAAGGCCATCGATAACGTAATCGAAACTTCTTGTTTGGTCGCAGCTTTTCGAACACTTGTCAAAACTGAGAAATGATCATCTGACAACTCTTTATAAATACGCTCATTCAACACCATGAAATACCGATAGTTATTCACACGTTTCACAAGGATTCCGTGTTTCTTACAATACTCGGTAAACGGTGTACGTACGGCAATATTAATATTCGAAACCACCGATTCATCTTCATATTGCGTTGATTCTTCGTAGTTATCCAAACTTGCCATACCAATGACAACACGCCCCTTCTCAAAGGCAGTACGATACTTTGTTAAGTCCGTAATATCCTTAAAGAACAACGCCTGTTCATCATTCTTACGGGTTACTTCATAGGTTCTTTGGTTTAAGACAACAATTGTCTTTTCCGAATTCCCAACCAACAACCCTTCGGCATCCGGCAACCAACTCAACACCTTTTCACCAACACAAGAAATCTCACGTTGGGTAAACAAATCCGACACCCATGTAATCACATGTTCATCGTTGTAAATCACAATCCCCGTTTCCCCAAACAAATATGCATCACGGGCCGCATGGGATAACACATCCGATACACCATGCGACTGCTCTTTGGAAAGGTGACTAAATTGATCAAAGGCATACCAAAGCATCAACGCTTCTAAAATCAAAAGAATCGTCGCACTCAAGATCCCTTCCTCTAATCCATAGCGGAAAATCACAATCAAAGCCGCCTGTACAACAACAGCTAAGATCAGTTTCTTCCGTAACTCATCAATCTCTTTTTGCATAATTGCCTCTTTCTAACAGTTGTCGATGGACATCTGTTGTAATGTATAAATATCCAAGAATCGATATAAATGGAAGTAATGTAAATAACATAAAGATTGCAAGAATCGTATTCAAACCACGATGTTTCGGATTACGAGATGTTAAGAATATAAGCAACGCTACCATACCATACATCGCTAAATACAACATACATGCAAAGGAAATCGCCTGTAAGGCAATTTGTACACTCGCTACCTCTTGTGGATAGCGAATCACATACATATACAAGAAGAAGCCAGCAATTCCAACATACCCACTCCACTTCGGAGGTAAGTAGGTTCCAATTGGTTCAATCGGCTCAACATAAATACGCAAACGCTTCAACATCAAACGACTAATGATATGCACAATATAGCCCTCTAAAACACCAATCAAAATGGTACTTACAAAGAAGACCGACAACATCATTTGGTGCAAATCCATCATAGGCGCAACCATATTGGTTTGTTCCATGACCATCGTCATCGTTTCTTCCATCATGTTCACTTCTTCCATGAAGTTATATCCAAGAATTGAAGCCAACACAAAGGTACTCAACAACATCGAAACAATCGATACAGCCATCGTAATCAAAATGGTCTTACGTGTTTCCAAACGCTTCTTCACACAGCCACCGTATATAAAACCAGTAATACTTGCCGAAGCGACTAAGAAGATTAACATCGGTGTACCAAGCACAACGGCTAATAACACCATCGCAACAAGCACAACTACCGAATCCTTCATTCCATATTTTGTCGCATAGAAAACCATTGGTAGTGGCATTAAGAACGAGAATAGACTTGATAACACACCAGCAAGCTGCCGGTCGATCAAAAGACATACTCCAACAATGGCTACTACCATAGCTCCATCCGTTAATTTTCGAACATTTTTATTCATACTAACCTCTATTTTTAATGGGTTTATTATACCACATCGCGTAACTATCGCTTAATCCTTCTGTTTCAAAGCCAAATAGCCTCGTACCACAAAGAAACAAGCACCTGCTAGCATAAGCATCCAAGTCGATCCTTGAAAGCGAATCAAAGAATACACAAGCCACCAAACAAGCATCAAGGCCATTCCAAAACTACCTTCCACTCGTTCAACAACCTTTTCATCTATATTCACTTCTTTTCGCATCATGCGATCAAACTTTTCAAAGAAATACCAAACTACCATCAAACTAGCACCCGCAATGTATAAACACCAAGGCACATACATACTCAAAACAAGAAACACCAAACTACCAACATAAGCAGCTAATGAATAATATAAAAACTGATTTACTTTCATAGTTTTCCCCTTTGCAACATTATACAAAAAATACCGCTAAAACGTAAAAAAAGGTGTCCTTAGACACCTTGAATGTATTCTTACTACCGTGTAGACAATTAGTCTTGAACGTATGGAAGTAGAGCCATCTGACGTGCACGCTTAATAGCTGTTGCAAGTTGACGTTGGTACTTAGCATTTGTTCCTGTTACACGACGAGGAATAATCTTACCATTTGCAGAGATGAAGCGCTTTAGCAATTCAACATCCTTGTAATCGATGTATTCGATATGGTTTTTTGTGAAGTAGCAAACCTTACGGCCGCCTCTTTGTTTTTTGTATGCCATGTGAATCTCCTTTCCTACTGACTAGAATGGAAGGTCTTCCTTTGTCAGATCAATCATGGAAGAACCTGTGTCAAATTCACTAGTTCCGCTAGGTTCACTTGGAGTCGCTTGTGGTGCTGGTGCACTATAAGCTGGAGCCGGTTGAACTGGCGCAGAATAGTTCGGTTGAGAATAGTTTGGAGCTGAATAGCTAGGCGCATTATAGCCACCTTGTTGTCCCATTCTCTCCTGTGTTTGAGCTTTTGACTCAAGGAGTTGCACAGAATCGGTAACGATCTCTGTCACATATACCTTGTGCCCATCGTTTGCAACATAGTTTCGTGTCTGAATACTTCCTTCAACTCCTACTAACGCACCCTTGCGTCCATAAGAACCTAAGAAGTCAGCACTCTGTCTCCAAGAAACACAGTTAATAAAGTCCGCTGAAGGACCATTGGCTGAAGCCTTGAATCCACGATCCACTGCAACCGAATACGAAGCTACGCTGATTCCATTTGGAGTCTTCTTTACTTCGACATCTCGAGTGAGTCGTCCTACTAATACAACACGATTAATTCCACTCATTACTTATCTCCTTTGACGTTTACGTCGTCCATGTTTACATTCATGAAACGAACGATGTTACGGTTAATGCTCATCAAACGATCGAGCTCCTTAACACATGTATTGTCAGCTTCGAAGTTAACAACTACATAGTAACCCTTTGTCATGTGGTCAATGCTGTAAGCGAAGTCACGCATTCCCCATTCGTCTGTCTTAGCTACCTTACCACCGTTTGTTGTGATAATGTTTCCAAGGTTTTCGATGAGAGCTGCACGTTCAGAATCTTCTACGTTTGCATTGATGATGTACATAAGTTCATACTTTCTCATTATTCACACCTCCTTTTGGTCTATTGGCAGTTTCCTGCAAGGAGCAGATTAAAACCTACTCGCCACATGATTCTAGCAGTTATCACTCTCTTTGTCCACTGTTTTTAAGAATTCTTCGATTCCATCAAGCACCACATCCACTTGTTTACTCGCATACGACAAGCGAACATAATCCTTACAACTCTTACCAAACACGGAACCTGGAATCACAACAACACCCTGTTCCTCCAACAAACGCTTGGCAAACATAAAGCCATCCATCCCAAATAGTGACACATTTAAAAACATATAATATGCCCCATTTGCAACTGGAACAGATATCCCCATCTTATTCAAGCGTTTGCGTACATGATTTCGACGAATCAACAATTTCGATCGTTTCTCTTCAATCTCTCGATCTCCATACAGCGAACATGCCTCAATTGCTGCAAATTGTGATGGTGTAGTTGGACACATCGTTCCATACTGATGAATTCGCTTCATACCTTCTAAGATCCAAGAAGGACCTAACGCATAGCCAATGCGCCACCCACTCATCGCATAAGCTTTCGAAAACCCATTCAACACAACAAGCTGCTCTTTCAACGATTCAAACAACCCTAACGATACCGGCTTACTACCATAGGTAAATTCCAAATACGATTCATCCGACACTACAAGCAAATGATGTTTCA
>JAHHRC010000020.1 GCA_020026035.1 Erysipelotrichaceae bacterium
CCTTGGAAGACGGTTTTTCCTGATTTATAAGATGTGATGACACAATCTTCTAAACGGAGTTGGTAGTTTGCATAGGGTGGTGTTTTGCTTGAAACCTTCGAGGAATAGGCTTCATAAAGACGTTTGATGTCTTTTGGAGTCATTTTGACTGTAATTACTGTATTTTTCATTTTTTAAGTGTACCACAAGAACAGAAAGAATGAGCTTGTATTTGTGTATCGTTTATAATTTCGTTATGATTGTTAGGAAAAGGGAGAAAGATTATGAATGCAGATTTTTTCATGTATTTTAATATAGGGATTTTGGTGTTTTATGCCTTTTATTTGATTTCAGGATATCGCAAGGGGTTCTTATTGCAGGTTGTTAGCTTGGCTGGCATGATTTTGTCGATTTATTTATCGTGGCGGTATAGTCCAGTTATTGCGAAACATATGCAATTATTACCAAGGGCGTATGCGCCATTCCAAGAGACCATCTTCAAAGATGCGGCATATACGTTCTTTAATCGAATTGTATGTTATATTGCCTTATTCTTTGTGTTGAAGATCGTCTTCTTCTTAATTGAAAAGGTGATGAGCGGAATTCAAGACATTCCGTTTTTGAAGCAGATGAGTGGGTTCTTAGGGGCTGTTGTAGGTGGTGTCATTGCGACGTTTTGGGTTGTCATGATTAGCTTTATGATTCGTTTACCATTTATTGCAAATGGCAATGAATTGTACGAACAAACCTATTTGAAACCAATTAGTGAATTTAGCACAGGGTTACTTGGCTATAGTACAGGGCCATCGATTACAACCGATGCCTTGAATCAACTCTATACAAGCGCAAAGTCCATTGATGGGCAGGATGTAGAGTCCTTTGATGCATGGCTTGAAGAACATGACATAGAGTTTGATATTAATAAGTAGTGTAGGGGTATACGATGAGTATTTATGATAGTTTAGAATTAAATGTGATTAAGCAACAAATGATGGAACAATGCTGTTTCTCACTGGGGAAGATGGAATTAGAACAAACCTATCCATCGTTTGATCCACTTGTTATTAAGCGAGATCAAGCAAGAATCAAAGAAGCGTTAATGGCTGTAAATCTACACGGAGAAATGCCATTTGAAGGAATGCACGATATACGGTCGATGCTTGAAGCTGCAAGCAAAGGAAGAACGTTAAGTGCCAATGATTTGTTAAATGAAATGCGCATGATTCGTGGAGTCTATGCCATTTTGCAATATGAAAAAACAATTCTTGAAGACCATCCATACATTGAAGATTTAGTCTTCTCATTAACACACCATAAAAAGACCGAACAGTTTTTAGCGTCTTGTATTAATGAGTATGGGGAAGTCATGGATGGGGCAAGTTCTTTATTAAAAGATACCCGCAAACAATTGCGTAATGTCGAACGAGAAATCGTTGCCGCAACCAATCGTTTCATGCAACAACACTCCAATAGTATTGTCGATGGCATTTCGACGATGCGAAATGATCGTGTTGTTGTCTTAGTCAAAGCTAGTGATAAGAATAGCTTTGGAGGGTTCCAATATGGAGATTCCGCATCTGGTTTAGCTTCCTATGTAGAACCAAGTGTACTTGTTGGACCAAATAACCAAAAGGCAAGATTGTTAGCACAAGAAGCCGATGAAGTGGCGCGTATTTTAAGAGAATGTTCGAATGAAGTACGTAAGGTTGCCCAAGAAGAGCTAGGAAACTTAGAAACCATTGCCATTCTTGATGCGCTTTTTGCAAAGGCAAAGTGGGGAGTTGCAAGAGAAGCGATTGCACCTACGTTAAGTGAAGAAAAGAATTTAGTATTCAAACGAGCACGTCATCCACTCATTGATCCAGAAGTGGTTGTAGCGAATAATTATTCCTTGCAACAACCACAAAGCATGCTACTGATTACGGGGCCAAATACTGGTGGTAAGACAGTTTCGATGAAAATCATTGGCTTGTTTGTGTTAATGGCATATTCTGGTATGCCGGTAACTGCCGATGAAGCGACGATTCCATTCTTTGATCAAGTGTTTGTCGATATTGGCGATGATCAATCGGTTGTATCATCGTTATCAAGTTTTTCCGCCCATGTCAAAAAGCTTGCCGATGTGATGCGTCATGCAACAGACAAATCGTTAGCACTTTTGGATGAAATTGGGTCAGGTACAGATCCACAAGAAGGAGAATCGTTAGCGATTGCGATTTTAAATGCCTTACGAGATCGTAAGACAATGACCGTTGCGACAACGCACTATTCAAGATTAAAGGCCTATGGAAAACGACACGAAGATATTTTAGTTGCTTCGGTACAATTTGATATGGATCGTCTTATGCCAACCTATCGCTACTTAGAAGGTTTGACAGGACAATCCAATGCGTTAGAAGTGGCCAAGCGGTATGGTTTGGATGATTCGATTTTGAATTATGCGAAGTTTTTGAAGAAACAAGCAAAGTCACAAGAAGACCAATTGATTGATAAGCTTGAGAAACAATTGAATGAAACCGAATTAAAGAATGAACAATTGGAACAACGTTTAAAAGCCGTTGAAGAAAAAGAATTGGAACTACAACAACTGGAAAAACAATTGCTCATTGAAAAAGACCAAATGAAGGTAAAGGTCGAAAAGGAAATGGAAACCTACTTAGAAGAGGTTAAACAAGAAGCCGATTCGATCTTAAGCAATATGCGTAAGATGCAAGAAACGAAGAAGTACCATGAGGTCTTAGAAGAACGTCAAAAGCTCAATCGCAAACAAGCAAAGAATGAAGATAAGGTCGTTTCGAAAGAAGAAGGCAAGCATGTCTACCAGGTAGGAGAAACGGTGGAACTTCGAAATGGTGGAACGGTTGCGTTGATTCTTGAAGTTCGCAAGAAAGAAATTACGATTGAACTCAATGGTCGTAAGATGCGTGTCAAAGAGAATCAAATTCGACCTTCGATGCGGGTTCTTCCAAAGAAGAAAGTCAATCAATCAACCGCCCGTGTATCAAATGGTGGCTTATTATCAACGATGCCAAGTGAATGTAATTTGATTGGCATGCATGTAGATGAGGGTATTGAAAAAATGATGGACTATATTTCCGATACGAAGATTCATGGCATGAAGACCTTTAGAATTATTCATGGGGATGGATCTGGAGCGTTACGAAAAGCGGTTCATCAACGCTTGAAGAATATGAAAGATGTAGAATCGTATCGCATTGGTATGCCACAAGAAGGTGGAACAGGTGCGACGGTTGTGAAGATGAAATAGTATGGACAAAGACTATATCAAGGCAAAGCTATTGAATTTGCCAGAAGAACCAGGCTCCTATCAGATGAAGGATTGCCATGGTGAGATTATCTACGTTGGAAAAGCGAAGAACTTGCATGCAAGAGTGAACCAGTATTTTACCGGTGCCCATGATTTTAAAACAACGAAGATGGTCAGTGAGATTGAAGACTTTGATTTCATTGTGACACGGTCCGAAAAAGAGGCACTTGTTTTAGAAATCAATCTCATTAAGAAACACCGTCCAAAGTACAATATTATGTTTATTGACGATTCCACGTATCCATACATCAAACTAACAAAGGAAACCTATCCGCGTTTAGTGATCGCAAGAGATACGAAGAAAGATCGTAAGGCAAAATACTTTGGGCCATTCCCAAATCCTTCTGCCGCAAAGGATACGTTGAAGTTATTAAACCAATTGTATCCATTTCGTAGATGTGTCCATATGCCGAGTAAAGTCTGTTTGTATTACCATATGCATTTGTGTTTAGGGCCTTGTGAATACAAGATTGAAGAGAATGTATATGAACAAATGGCAGAACAAGTGACGAAGTTTTTAAATGGGGACACAAAAGAAGTGGCCGATGACTTGCGGAAAAAGATGTTTGCGGCAAGTGAAGCGATGGAGTATGAAAAGGCCAATGAATATAAAAATACCTTACTCGCGATTGATAAAGTCATAGATAAACAAATGATTGAAGTGGATCGTCGTGGGAGTAAGGATGCGTTTGTGTATTATAGTGATCGAGGCTATTTGGCAATTCAAGGCTTCTTAGTGCGGAATGGAACGGTTTTAAGCAAAGAGTTTCAACTACAACCTCTTTATGGCGATGCATTAGAGGCGTTTCAAACCTTCTTAGTGCAATACTATGAAACCCATCCCAAATGCAATGAACTTGTCTTACCATACGATATGGATGTAAGTGACTTGCAAGAGGTGTTGGATGTGAAGATCTTTCAACCACAACGAGGCTATCGTAAACAGTTAATTGATATGTGTTTGGAAAATGCCAAACAACAATTGGATTTGAAGTTTGATGTCGTCGAACACCAATATGAAAAAACACAAGAAGCGATGGAACAATTAGAAGCCATTGCGCAAGTTCCCTTTAGACGCATTGAGTTATTTGATAACTCGCATATTAGTGGAGCGTTTACGGTTGCGGCATTAGTGGTCTATGAAGATGGAAAACCAGTCAAAAAGGATTATCGTAAGTATAAATTGCATACAAAGAATTCCGACTTTGATTCGATGAAAGAAGTTGTGTATCGAAGATATTCAAGGCTTCTTGAGGAACAAAGTCGTTTACCAGATGGCATCTTAGTGGATGGTGGCTTTGTGCAAATTGAAGCGACTTTACAGATCTTAGAAGAGCTTGGTTTAAAAGATAAAATTAAGGTAATGGGTCTAGTCAAAGATGATCACCATAACACAAGAGGCTTGATGGATGAGTGGGGCGAAGAGTTTGATATTGCCAAAGATTCCAATCTTTTCTTCCTACTTACAAGAATGCAAGATGAAGTGCATAAACAGGCGATTACCTTCCATCGACTACTTCGACGGAAAGCACAAACGAAGTCAATTCTAGATGAAGTCGAGGGTGTAGGACCTAAGCGTAAGAAACAATTGATCAATGCCTTCCATGGCTTTACGGGTCTTAAGAATGCAAGTTTAGAAGAAATCAAACAAGTCGTACCAGAAGATGTCGCAATACGTGTCTATGATGTCTTACATGAGGAGTCGTAGTCGGTTTTTAAATTGTGGTATACTAGTATGCGTTAGATAGATGGAGAAACTTTATGAGTCAAATGGAATTACAACAAGATGAATTGAATCGACGTAAGAAATGGACGGCAATCTTTGTAAGTAGTATTGTTGTGTTTACGTTTCTTTGCATTGGGGTGTTATATTCCAAATACGATTCATTAACGCGGTATCCATATAAGGATGAAAAGAGTCGTAAGTTAATCAAAGAGTATTTGAATCGTGATGAAATGGAATACATCATTGAATATTCCATTGCCCCAAATATGTTTGTGTCGTTTATCCAAGAAGACCAATTCAATATTTACCATGCCGAAAGTTATAAGAAACTATCCCAATCCCAATGGGAAAAATCACCAGAACAGATTGTAAAGATGGTTGAAGAAACACAAGGTGTGTATACGGTGGATCAATTAGCACAATTACTTGCGCAAGGAAATTATGAATACCAAACCATTCATGCCTTCTTACAAGAAGGAGATCCTTATTTTGCAGGAGGTCAGTTGGTGGATGATCCAATGCGGGAAGATGTGTATTTGAATGAAAGACGAGGCATAAAAGATCGTAAGCCAATTGATTTAGTGGCTTTAGATCCAAGCATTCCTTCGTTTGATCAAAACCTACAAATCTCTTCGCGTATTCAAGAACCTTTGATGCGCATGTTACAAGATATTCAATTGGATTATGGAAGTGAAGTGTTTGGTGCAAACTTGCAAGTCAAACATGCCTATATTCCATATGAAGTACAAGTAAAACGTTTTGAAGCTGAAGAAGAAAAGAAAATGGACTATGCTGGTTTATCGATTGAACGACCTGGGCATAGTGAACACCAACTTGGTTTAGCTATTGATTTTGCGATTGATGGGCTATTGGATGAAGACTTTGGTAAGTCGATTCAATACAAGTGGTTAAAAGAAAATGCCTATAAGTATGGCTTTGTAGAAACCTATACACCAGGAACGGTAGAGCTTACGGGACAATTAGAAAAGCCATATCATTTCCGTTTTGTTGGCTACGATTTGGCCTGGCATTTGCATGAGCATAACATCAGTTTTGCCTCATACGCGGATTCCAAATTGTATGAATAAGAAAAGACCGGTTACGATTGTGACCGGTTTTGTTTATAAAAAAATGCAACCCAAATGGATTGCAGTCCTTTCGATTAAAAGCGTGCTTTGATGAAGGATAAAAGCGAATCTTGTTGTAAGAAGGCATGGACGAGGTCTTTGTTTAAACCATTTTTTTCTTTGTCATGAAGACTTGCGGAAATCGCTTTGAATAGAAGATAGGATTTAAACATGGACTTCGAATTGTCTTTGTTTGCCTTTGCGACCGATTGAATATAAGCTGCTTTTTCTTTGCTCGATTCAAGATTCGTTTTTAGATGGTTACTCATTGGTTTGATTTCTTTAGCAAGCATAGCAAGAGGCTTTGCCTTGATACCAAGATGAATCAAAGAAATAAGTAGTAATCCAAGTGCTCCATAGAGACACCATACATTGAAAGGATATAAATTGAATGCCAATTGCATATGTATCACCCATCTGTATTCTACCGTATTTCAAAAGAAATATCCATTGTCAAAGGAAGTAGATTTTGTATAATAGAGGCACATGGAAAACAAGGCTTGTAAAATTGTATTGTGTTCAGATAGCCATGGGCTAATTGAACCGTTGAATCGCATTCAAGAGATCTATCCGGATGCGTTTTTATTGCATTGCGGGGATAGTGAATTACCAGATTCCTATGTACGTGGCTTTGCCTTTGTACATGGAAATAATGACTGGATTAGTGATGCGCCTTATGATCGTATTCTAACAATTGGGGATCATAAGATCTTTCTAACACATGGCCATCATTATTTGTATTGGAATGACATGTCTTCTTTGGTTCGTAAGGCCAAGGTAGAAGGTTGTGATGTCTGCTGTTTTGGCCATACCCATGTGTATTGTGATGAAGTGATTGATGGGGTACGGATGTTGAATCCTGGAAGCCTTCGTAGCAATCGCGATGGTACATTACCATCTTTTATGGAAATTGAAATTCAAGGGGAATCGGTGAATGTGAAGCGAAAAGAAGCTTCTTCGCTATTTTCATTTCAAAAATAGATGCTTGAAACAGGTGTCGATGTCTGGTATAGTAATGACGTTGTCCACGTAGCTCAGTTGGATAGAGCACCCGCCTTCTAAGCGGACGGTCAGGAGTTCGAGTCTCCTCGTGGACACCATTTAAACAAATCAAGGATCGGACAAATGTCTGGTCCTTTCTTATTTATAAGGAAGGTAAGAAGTATGGATGGATATTACAAAGAAATCGTAGAAGAGATCGAAGATGCAGTTGTTGACCGTAGATACGATGAAGCGTATCTTCTATTACAAAAAGAGCTATCAATGCCATACATTCCTCGCGATGTCGAAGAACGTTTACTTGCACTTCAAAAGGAAGTAAATGCCAATCGGTCGTTGTATCGTGTGCGTGGTGAAAAGCCGCTAGAGGAATTATTGCAAGGCTTACATGGGCGTGAGAAGAAACAATTGGAATCTTGTTCGTTATTGATTGATCGCAATTTAAGAGTGTGTATCGATGAAATCAAAGACTACTTAGAAAAAGATCCATTCCCAGAAGCTGCAGCGTTACTTGTCAATGCGGTTGCGGAGCAGCGGATTGAAGAAGACTTTACCTGGAATAAAAATGGTGTGGAGTATTGTTTTGATGGCGATTCGGTTATACCGGTATTAGAGAGTAAAGGGTTTGTTGTTTCGTATGAGATGTTAGAAGATCTTGTGTCTTCCTATCCATCGGTATTAAAGGTTGCAAAGCAGTTGTTGTTCCATGATGCGATGTTGTATTTACCATTATCGTATGAAGAAAGTGAAGTAGAATATCTTGTGACAGATGTTGTAAGTACTGCGTGTGATATGTTACAGGATGATGTCACAAAGGAAGAATTGCTTGTGATCATCGCAAAACATTTCCGGAATTAGCACTTGAGTGTTGACAGTGCTAATGGTTTGAATTAGTATATTTCATGGGCATGGGCTATGGGTGCCGATTTAATTTTAGAAAAAACCGTACAATTGTTCTTGTGAATTTGTAGCCGATTCGCATGAAGTTTGTTATACTAGTACGGAATTGAGCTGAAAGGAGCTACGAATATCATGTCAAATTGGACATTAAATGAAAAATCAACAGGAGTATTATCTGTTACAGTTGAAGGAGATGCTTGGAAAAGTGCTTGCAAAAAAGCCTTCAACAAAATTGCAAAGGGAGTTGAAGTAAAGGGCTTCCGTAAGGGTTCTGTACCTACAAAGATTCTTGAAAGAGAAATTAATAAACAACACGTTTATGCAGTTGCAATCGATGACAACGCAAACGAATGGTTTGGTAAGGCTTTAGAAGAAGAAAAACTAATGCCAATCAACCAAGCTAGTATGGATATGAAAGAAGTTTCTGACGAAAAGGTTGTACTAGAATTCACATTCTCTGTACCTCCAACGGTTGAACTAGGCGACTACAAGAGCCTAACTTACACAGTTCCAGAAGTTGAAGTAAGTGAAGAAGAATTCAACGCGGAACTAGATCGTATGCGTGAAGTATATGCTGATATGGAAGAAAAAGACGGTGCTGCTGAAGAAGGCGACACAGTTGAAATCGACTACGAAGGATTCAAAGACGGTGTTCCATTCGAAGGTGGAAAGGCTGAAGGCTTTGACTTAGTACTAGGTTCTCATTCCTTCATCGAAGGATTCGAAGAAAAGCTAATCGGATCTAAGGCTGGTGAAGAAAAAGAACTAGAACTAACATTCCCAGAAGACTATCCTGCAAAGGAACTAGCTGGTGCACCAGTAATCTTCAAGGTGAAAGTAAACAAGGTTAAGACAAAGGTTCTTCCAGAAGTAAACGATGACTTCGCTAAGGATCTAAACGCACCTGATGTAAACACTGCAGAAGATCTTAAGAAGATGGTTCGTACACGTCTAGAAAACGGTAAGAAGGCACAAGCTGAAAACGAAGCTGTTACAGAACTTATGAACAAGCTAGCAGACGTTACAACCGTAGAAATTCCAGATGTAATGGTTGAAGATGAAATCAACGGCAAACTTGCTGAAATGGGTCAACAACTACAACAATACGGAATCTCTGTAGAACAATACCTATCCATGATGGGCAAGAAGATTGAAGACGTTAAGGCTGAACTATATGATGAAGCGCACAAGTCTGTTAAGGTTCGTCTAGCACTTGAAGAAGTTGCGAAGAAAGAAAACCTAGAAGCTACTGAAGAAATGGTTGAAGAAGAATTTAACCGTATGGCGGAAGCTTACAAGATGGAAGTTGAAACCATTAAGCAATATGTAAACCCAATCCACCTAAAGTTAGATCTTGTTAGACAACAAGCATTCAATTTGCTAAAGGGTGAAGCAGTTGAAAAGAAGCCTGCAAAGAAGGCAACTAAGAAGACTGCTGAAAAGAAAACAGCAGAAAAGAAGCCAGCTGCGAAGAAGACAACAACAAAGAAGGCTACAACAAAGAAGACAACAAAAAAGGCTGAAACAAAAGACGCTGAATAATTGTTGTTCACAATGAATTGACGAAATAAGACGCTTAGCGTCTTATTTTATCAATCATAGAATGGATTTGATATTTACGATCGAATCAGGAGGTTCATTATGGACAAAGTAACAACAAAAGATGTACATGTATTACCGGCAATTTGTACCCGTGGAGTCGTCGTATTCCCAGGACAAGATGTCATGATTGAAGTTGGACGCCCAAAAAGCATTGCGGCAATTGACGTAAGTGCAAAGGACTTCGACAATCAGGTATTTATTGTATGTCAAAACGATATTATGGTTGATGATCCAACCCAAAAAGATCTCTATACGGTAGGTACGCTTGCAAAGATTAAGATTGTACGTCGTAAAGAAGGCTTTATGCGCGTAACATTCACCGGTGAGCGCCGTTGTGTCTTGCAAGAAACACATGAACAAGACGGATACATGATTGCCGAAGTATATGAACAAGGAGAAATCCTTGGGGATATGGATGAAGAAAAGGCTTTGATCGATCGCATTATTGCGGCTGCAGAAAAAAGCACACACTTCTCGGAATCCTTCCCACCACATGTCATTGCAAGTTTGTCGAAGGGTGTTTCTGCATTAACTTTGACAAACCAATTTGGGCAATACTTCCCACTTGACTTAGCGACACGTCAAAAGCTATTGGAAACACAAGAAGTCAACGAACGTATGATGATTTTATTGTCAGAATTCCATCGCAAGCGTCACTTTGAAGAAATCGAAGTACAAATCAATGACCGTGTAAAGGAATCTATTTCCGAATCACAGAAAGAATACTTCTTACGTGAAAAGCTTAAGGCCATTAAAGAAGAATTAGGCGATGTTTCAAACATCTCTGACGATTCTGAAAAGCTAAGAGCGATGATCGAAGAAAACCCATATCCAGAACATGTCAAAGAAAAGGCCTTAGAAGAATTAAAGCGCTATGAAATGTTGCCACAATCTTCTGCCGAAGCTTCCGTTGTTCGTTCGTACCTTGATTGGTTGTTAAAAACACCATGGTATAAAACAACAGAAGATAACGAAGACTTAAAACATGTTCGTCAAGTACTAGATGAAGACCACTATGGTCTTGAAAAAGTAAAAGACCGCATTATGGAATACCTCGCGGTAAAACAAATGACAGGTACACTCGATGCGCCAATCATCTGTTTAGCAGGTCCTCCAGGGGTTGGTAAGACATCCCTTGCAAAGTCAATCGCACGATCCATCGACCGTGAATTTGTAAAGATGTCGGTTGGTGGTGTAAGCGATGAATCGGAAATTCGTGGACACCGTCGTACATACCTAGGGTCTCTTCCTGGACGTATTGTACAAGGTATGAAGAAGGCACAAGTGGTAAATCCTGTCTTCTTAATCGATGAAATTGATAAGATGGGAAAAGACTTCAAAGGTGATCCAAGTGCGGCATTACTTGAAGTATTAGATCCTGAACAAAATAAATTCTTCTCAGACCATTACTTAGAAGAACCATATGACTTATCGAAGGTTATGTTTATCGCAACAGCGAACTACCTACAAGATATTCCAGGACCACTTCGTGATCGTTTGGAAATCATTGAACTACCATCCTATACTGAACTGGATAAGCTAAAGATTGCTCGTCAATACTTAGTTCCAAAACAAGTGAAGAAGAATGGTCTTCAATTAGAACAGTTCGCAATTCATGATGAAGACATCTTATTCATCATTCGTCATTACACAAGAGAATCGGGTGTAAGACAATTAGAACGTATGATTGCAACGCTTTGTCGTAAGGCTGTACTACAAATTCTAAGCAATGATGTAAAAGAAGTTCTAGTCACACATGAAATGGTAAAAGAATGGCTCGGTAAAGAAATCTTTGACTATGGCACAAAGGAAAAGAAGAACGAAGTTGGTGTTGTAACTGGCTTAGCATATACTTCCTTTGGTGGGGATATCTTGCCTGTTGAAGTGAATTACTTTGAAGGAAAAGGTCGTCTTGTATTAACTGGTAAGCTTGGGGATGTTATGAAGGAATCGGCTTCGATTGCCTTAGACTACATCAAGGCACATGCCGATGAATTCAAGATTGATGTCAAATTCTTTGATACACATGACTTACATATCCACGTACCAGAAGGAGCTGTTCCAAAGGATGGACCTTCCGCGGGTGTTACGATGACAACTGCAATCGTATCTGCGATTACAAATCGCGCCGTTGATGCAAATCTTGCAATGACGGGTGAAGTAACGCTACGTGGGCATGTACTACCAATTGGTGGTCTTCGTGAAAAGTCACTTGCAGCATCTCGTGCTGGTATTACAAAGATTGTGATGCCTAAGAAGAATGTACGTGATTTGGATGAACTACCAGAAGAAGTGAAAAATCAAATTACTTTCGTACCGGTTGAAACGATGGCGGAAGTATTAAAAGAAGCGTTGGTGGACGAATGAAGTATCATGATGTCGAATTACTCGCAACGGCTGCCTATAAATCACAATGGCCAGTCAATGATTTACCAGAAATCATCTTTGCGGGAAGATCCAATGCTGGAAAAAGTAGCTTAATCAATTCGTTGACGAATAGAAAGAATCTTGCCTACACTGCAAGTAAGCCAGGGAAGACACAGTTATTAAACTTCTTCTCAATTGACCATCGTGTTGTCTTTACCGACGCACCAGGCTATGGCTTTGCGATGGGTGGTAAGAAGGCCTATGAAAACTTTGGGAAGCTCATTGAACCATATTTCAATGAACGCGAACAATTATTAGGACTTGTATTAGTGCTTGATATTCGTCGTAAACCAAACGATGATGACTTAGCGATGGTAGAATTTGCAAGAGCGAATCACTTACCAGTGATTGCAGCTTGTGTGAAGGCCGATAAGTTGAGTCGTAACCAACAATTCAATCAGATTCAAATCATCACAAAGACACTTGGAATTTCCAAGCAATCCGCAGTTGTTTGTTCGTCTTTGAGCAAAAATGGAATTGATGATGTTTGGACAGCGATTGATCAAATGATTGAAAAGCGTACAATCAGTGAATAAACAAGGGAGTTAGGAGGAATCCTAGCTCTTTTTGTTTACGTTTGCTTTACATCAGAAAAGGCGTAGATTGGTGATTCTTACGCCAAAATGTAGGCAATGATTGGAATTTTGTCTTTTTAAGGCATGGTCGAATCGTCAAATGTAAGGCAGTTTGTGGTACAATAAATCGGTATGAAAAATATTGTAATCGCAACCGGAGGAACCGGTGGACATATCTATCCAGCACTTGCTTTCGCAGATCGTTTTAAAAAACGCCATCCGGACTACAACATCTTATTTGTTGGTAGTTTGGATCGTATGGAAGCTACCCTCATCCCACAACACGGCTATGCCTATTATGGGGTGGACATGGTACCTTCGAGTGGTAGTGTAGCTTCGAAAATGAAAGCTGCTTTGACACTTACCAAAGCAAAACGGTGGTGCCGTTGTTTTTTGCGTGAAGTGCAACCAGAATGTTGTATAGGCTTTGGAAACTATATTTCCGTACCGCTTATATTAGCGGCTGCGTCGTTAAAGATTCCAACGATGATTCATGAACAAAATAGCTTTGCTGGAAAGGCAAATCGCTTGTTAGGAAAAGTCGTAAAAGCCATTGCGACAAGTTATCCATCCACGCTATCTGTTTTTGACAAAAAGAAGACACGCGTTCTTGGCAATCCGCAAGCGTCTCTTGCAAAAGAAATTGCCTATGATGAAACACTTTTACCAAGTCTAGGTTTACGTAATGATCGCAAGACGATTGTTTGTATGATGGGCTCTTTAGGTTCAAGTAGTGTCTCCAAGGCAATTGATGAAGCACTAAGTGACATTGATCAAGAGGTACAAGTTGTGGTTGCGGTTGGAAAAGCAAATCCATACGAATTTAAAACGACAAGTGATGAACGTATTAAGATCGTTCCTTATGTCGATGGGATACAGATGTTAAAAGCGTGCGATTTAGCCATTACAAGAGCTGGAGCGACGACGCTTTGTGAATTAACTGCAATTGGCTGTCCAGCCATTTTGATTCCAAGTCCTTATGTGCCAAACAATCACCAAGTGAAAAACGCCTTAGAACTTGTCAATGAAAATGCGGCAGTGATGCTAGAAGAAAAAGATCTATCACATCAAAGTTTGAGTGCATTGGTTAATTCCTTGATTAAGGATGAAGAGCGTTTAAAGACCATGCAAACACAAGCATTACGTCTTGGAAAAGGCGATGCGGCAGATGATATGGTGGATTGGGTTGAGGAGTTTTTAACTGCATGAAAAATCTATATGAAAGTCTAAGTGAATTTGGGCGAGTGGATGAATATGTTCCACTTTCCAAAATGACGACCTTGCATATTGGCGGGTTAGCACGGTATGTGGCATATCCGGCAAATGATTTATCTTTGGATGGAATGTTAAAGATCATTCAAAAAGAAGGGGTTCCTTTTAAGTTGATTGGAAAGGGCAGTAATCTTCTTTGTTCGGATGAGTTATACGATGGAGTGATTATTCGTTTGGATAAGCACTTTGATGATTTTTATATACGGGACACAAGAATCGTTGCCCAAAGTGGATGTTCGATTATTATGTTAGCGTATAAAGCGATGGAACAAGGCCTAACGGGCTTGGAGTTTGCCTCAGGTATTCCTGGTACTGTTGGTGGTACGACCTTTATGAATGCGGGTGCGTATCGATCCAGTGTCAGTGAAATCATTGAAGGGGTGTTTGTCTATCGTGAAGGTCGATTTGAATGGATGACAAGTGAAGAGTGTGGTTTTGATTATCGAACAAGCATCTTCCAGAAACATCCAGATTGGATCATTGTGGCCGTCCAATACAACCTTGCAAAAGGCGACAAGAGAGAAATTCGTGAGTTGATTGATTCAAGAAGAGAAAGACGTATGCAATCTCAACCTTTAGAAAAGCGTTCGGCTGGATCGACGTTCCGCAATCCGGATGAAATGCCGGCATGGAAGTTGATTGAAGGCATTGGCTATCGTGGGAAACGCATTGGCGATGCGGCGGTTTCTAGTAAACATGTCAATTTCTTGATCAATGAAGATAAGGCAACAGCTAGCGACTTTATGAAGTTAGTTGAAGAGATTCAACAGGAAGTCAAACAAAAATATGATATCGAATTAAGTATGGAAGTGGAGAAATTCAATTGGGAAAAGTGATTGAAAAATCAAAAGACAAAAAGAAAAAGCCTGAAAGTGGTGTTGATTCGGTCTTTGAGGAACAAGCGATCTTAAGTGATAACGTGCAGTTTAAAAAGGCGAAGACAAATCTTTTTGTATGTGCAATGGTGCTAAGTGTAACAGTCATCTTGTTTTTGTATACCTTACTACCTACTTCTCGTGTACAAGCGGTTTCCATTCATGGAAACTCCTATGTAAGCAAAGAATACATTGAGAAGATTTCCAATGTGAACTTTGATTCGTATTTCTATTTGGTAAAGCCAAAGAAGATTGAACAAACCTTATTGGAAGATCCAATGATTGAAGAAGCGAAGGTAAAGGTGTTACCAGGGAACTTGGTTTCGATTGAGATTGTTGAAAAACAACCGATTGCTTATCGCTATGACAATGAGGTACCAGAGATTTTGTTTGTCGATGGAACAACCTGTGAATTGGTGAGTGACTATATGCCAATCATTGCTCGTGTACCGTATGTCAAAGGCTTCAACGATGAAAAACAAACCCATCTATTCTGTATGGCGTTTGCCAATGTGAATCGTGATATGATTGAAAATATGTCCGAGATTCAACAATATCCATTGTCCTTTGACCAACAAGCCATGATGATACGGATGCGTGATGGGATGCACTTTTTTGCCAATTACTTCTCACTGGAAGTGATTAATGAATACAATGCGATTATTGAACATGTAAAAGACACGAAGAAATGTTTGTTTGCGGATTCTGCAAAGAAGGTCGCGGTGTTAAAGGCATGTCCTTGGGATGAAGTCGTGGTAGAACGCGAATATTGGATGCGTGATGATGGAAGTTATATCACCAATAAATGGGGTGATAAGGCAGTCAAGCATTACTATGCCGATAAGAATGGAAACTTCTTCCTAGACAAAGCTGGCAATAAGATTGTCATTCCAATTAGTATCAAAGGAAATGATGAACCGGATAAGAAGTTTGAAGACCATTACTTTGCTGGATACTATGATTCTGGTGTCTTGATTCTTCCACCGGAAGAACTTGAAAACGAAGAAGCAGAAGAAAACAAGGACGAAACAAACGAAGACAAGCAAGAAGACAAAGAAGAGAAGAAAGAGGCAGAATAAGCCGAATTATTCTATTTCTTGAGAAATTCTTAGCATTTGGTATAATAAACACGATGTGAGGAGAGAATTCCATGACAGTAGAAAAAAAGACAAATTACGGAAGTATTAAAGTCTCAGAAGAAGCAGTGGCTTCCTTAGCTGGTGGTGTGATTACAGAATGTTACGGGGTTGTTGGTATGGCATCTCGTAAGTTTGTAAAAGACGGACTAGCAGAATTATTGAAAAAAGAAAACTATACAAAAGGCGTTGTTGTGCGTCGTAATGATAATGGCTTAGAAATTGACCTCTATATTATGGTTAGTTTCGGAGTTAAAATCTCTGAGGTTGTTCAAGAAGCTCAGAAAAAAGTGAAATATGTACTACAGAGATCTCTTTCGGAAGAAATCGCTGCAGTCAACGTCTTTGTACAAGGCGTACAAGTGATTGAATAACGGAGGTCTTAACGATGGATAAATTGAATGGAAAAATATTCAAAGGCATGCTCGAAAGTGGTTGTGCCAATTTGAACAATAGAAAAGCAGAAGTAGACGCATTGAACGTATTCCCTGTACCTGATGGAGATACTGGTACAAATATGTCTTTGACCTTTACAAATGGTCTTGCAGAAGTTCGTAAAGCAGGTAGTGATGCATTACCAGATGTAGCAAAGACATTGTCTCGTGGATTATTAATGGGAGCACGCGGAAATTCCGGTGTCATCCTTTCACAGATCTTTAGAGGCTTCCATGCGTCGGTAACAGACAAAGAAGAACTTACAACTGCAGAACTTGCAGAGGCAATGTGTGCTGGAGCGAAGAAGGCTTACAAGGCAGTTATGCGTCCTGTAGAAGGAACGATTCTAACAGTCATTCGTGAGTCAAGTGAAGCAGCGAGTAAGTACTTAGAAGAAAATCCTTCGATCGATATTGAAGAGTATATTGATGTTCTATGCAAAGAAGCGAAAGTTTCCTTAGACCATACACCAGAACTACTTCCAATCCTTAAGGATGCAAGTGTTGTCGATAGTGGTGGAGCAGGATTACTTGCGATCTTTGATGGATTCCGTGCGTACCTATTAGGTTCACCAATTAGTGAAACAAGTGGGGAAGAAGTGTCAGCTTCCTTAGAACATGAAGCACATGGATACCGTACAGAATTTATTCTTAAGCTATCGGAAAAATGGACACACTTCTTTAAAGAAGATCGTTTCCGTAAGGGATTAAAAGAATTTGGCAATTCACCACTCATCATTCGTGATGGTGACTTGTTAAAGGTTCGTGTTTCGACATTAGCACCAGGGGAAGTATTAAACCTTGGACAACGCTTTGGGGAATTCGAAAAGATCCAAATTGAAAATGCGGCATTAGGACTTTCTGCATCAATCTTAGAAGAAAGCAAAGAAGAAGTCGCAATTGAAAAAGAATATGGAATCATTACTTGCTGTGCAGGTGATGGGTTAAAGGCTTTGTTTGAAGAATACCGTGCGGACTATGTTGTAAGTGGTGGACAAACAATGAACCCATCCACAGAAGACTTCGTTTCGGCAATTAAGAAGGTTCCTTCCAAGCATATCTTCATTCTTCCAAATAACTCCAACATTATTATGGCTGCCAAGCAAGCTGCGGAAGTTACGGAAGATAAGGATGTCATTGTCTTAGAGACAAAGTCTGTTCCTCAAGGTCTTGCGGCTTGTATTAACTTTAATCCAGACGCAAGTGTAGAAGATAACAAAGAAGCGATGAGCGATGCGATTGCCCATGTAAAAACAGGACAAATCACATATGCCATTAAGGATACGGTTATTGATGGACGTACAATTGAAAAGGGTGACTATATGGGAATCCTTGCAAAAGATATTCGTCTAACAAAGAAAGATAAAGTAGAAGCTTGTTGTGAGCTATTGGATCAAATGATTGATGAAGATTCGGAAATCGTTACATTGATTCAAGGATGCGATGCAAGCGAAGAAGAAGTAAACGCAGTTGTTTCCTACATCGAAGAGAAGTTTGATGTAGATGTTGATGTACAAAACGGTAAGCAACCAGTGTATTGTTTCATTTTAGGAGTTGAATAAAAAGATACCTAAGTTGCATAAGTGACTTAGGTTTTCTCGTAATAGGAGTTTTGTGTGGGTATGGAATTAACAGATAAAAAATTAAAACTGACAAAAAAGCGTATTGAGTCCTTAGAACGATTGGGAATCAAAGATGCGGATGCTTTAATTATGTATATTCCATTCCGCTATGAACAAATTGTCAAAAA
>JAHHRC010000199.1 GCA_020026035.1 Erysipelotrichaceae bacterium
TGCATAACGCATCAACAGTTCGAATCTGTGGCATATTGAAATATGGAATGCCATAGTCCTTCATTGTTTGAATACATGCAAGAACATTCTTCGTATCTTCTTCACTTAAGTTACTAATATCCATCGAATCGACATAACTCAGCAATTGATTACGAACTTCTTTTTTCTTCGTATCTTCTTCTTGGCTAATACGAATTGTATATGGAAGTTCAAATCCAGCATAGCTTACAACAACTTCTTGTTCACCAGCTTCTTTTGTGTCAATGTTACGAACCATATCATAAGTAAGTGGTACATTCTTCTTTTTCCCATCGCTAAAGGTAACTTCTAATAGTCCTCCATCGAGTGATACAACATCATTTACCGTATAGTCAACTCTTGGTAAACCAACAAGTGTTACATCATTTACTTCTTTGTATATCGCTTTGTACGTTGTATCTTCATTTACAACTGCAAGTTCTGGTTCAAAGTGATCAAAGACTGCTTTGTCTTTATTTGGAATTGTAACTGCTGGAACATCGCCTTTTGCAAGTGCGTAGGATACCTTTGTATCACCATTTGCAAAAACGCCACCATCGCCATCAAAACTTACATGCACATATTCAATTGGTTCAGCGTCAATTGATGGAAGAATAACTTCAATATCATTTGCCTTTACATAAGCCACATCGCTCGCAAAGTCATAATTGTATTCTAAGCCTACAACTCCTTCGTTATTTAAGGTCGCATCGGATTGAATCTTATACCATTTGCCATCTTCATTTTCAATCGTTTCTAAAATCACGAATGCCATATCTTTCTTTGTGCCTGTATCATACAAGATACTTGCTTCTCGATGTGGTTTGGCATACACAAAGGTATCATGATTCAAACTACGAATCCCTAAGGTATATTGGTGTAAATCCTTTGAGCCTAACGCTTCATCAAGACGACGATAATAACTCGCTGCCTTTTCTCCCCAGTAAGGATCTTTGGAATAATTGACATTCATCCCATTTGCTTTATTCCCAAAGAAACCACCATAGAACTGTTGTTTCATAGGACTACAATAGGATCCTGATAACAAGTACTTTGCATGGCTATAAATCGATCGATCGACATTGAAATACCGTGAAGCACTTGCCTCTTCTTCAACATCATAGGCACTATGGGCAAAAAGGTTATTGTGACGAATTGCTAAATAGCCTCTACCATTTCCAGATTCTTCTTGACTTAAAGATACCATCATAAGCGCATTCGCCCCATATTCGTATTGGTATTCATAAAAGGCATTCACGGTATCAAATAGCTGTGAGGTACTTAAGGTATCATCTAAGGTATCTCGATCATCATCACTATACCCACTCGCCTTCTTTGTAATCCCAAGTGTATCTCTCATATAGGATTCCAATTCTTCTTTGGTAATCTTCGTTAAGGTACGATGGGATACATATTGATAATAGTCATAATACGGCTTTGTCTCATTGACCGAATGACTCCGATTACGATTCTTATAGTCTTCAATGAGCTCTTTTAAATCTTCTTCTTTGTAGAAGTAATGGCCATCGTAGGAATAATAGACTTTTCCTTCTTCAAGGTAAGGAAGTTTCGTGCCTATTTTAACAATGTCCCGATACAAATCATCAAAAAGTTCCCCTTTGATGCGATGGTATAAATTGCCATCTTTGACTAGGTAACTCGATAATCTTGTTTGCACTTCTTCAAGGGGCACTAGAGTAATCGCATTGACATCGACTCCCCCTTCAACACCTGAGATATAAAAGCGTGCAGATCTACCATAACGGTCTGTCCCTAAGTAACAACTATCGGCCCCAAAACAACCATTCACAAAGTTCCGGTTGCGATCAACGACATTGGTAAACTCTAAGTTCACATCACATTTCTGTGCTTGATTGATCCATGCAATTCCATATTCAACTTCC
>JAHHRC010000200.1 GCA_020026035.1 Erysipelotrichaceae bacterium
CCCTCCTTTAATGATAGGCTTTATTTATTGAACATCATCTATGAAAACGTGTTGTTTTTTCTTGTTGGAATGTTAGAACATAACAAGGTTTGATAAGAGGAAATGATGGGTGAAAGATCATGTATGGGTTCGATTGGAATTAGTGTACTTAAGGAGGAAACAAATATGCTAAAGGGGATCGCAGCATCTCAAGGTATCGCTATTGCGAAAGTCTATAAATTAGAACAGCCAGTTATTTCCATCGAAAAGAAAGAAGCCGTTGTAGAAGAAGAATTACAACGTCTTGATGCAGCACTTGCTAAGACGGTTGCGGATATTGAACGTATTCGTGAAATTGCGTCGAAGCAACTTGCAGAAGAAGAACTTGCTATCTTTGATGCGCATTTAATGATGGCAAATGACCCTGAATTCAAGGGACAAATTGAAGAAATGATTCGTGGGGAAGGTGTAAACGCTGATTACGCTGCGGATTTTGTTGGTAGAATGACTGTACAAATGTTTGAATCAATGGATAATGAATATTTCAAAGAACGTGCAGCCGATGTAAAGGACGTTACATTCCGTCTTAACTGTAATTTAGCTGGAGTGATTATTCCAGATCTTGCAACACTTGATGAACCAGTTGTCGTTGTTGCAGAAGATTTAACACCATCCGATACAGGTAGCTTGAACAAAGAATTCGCACGTGGATTCGTAACAGAAATTGGTGGACGTACAAGCCACTCTGCAATTATGGCGCGTTCCTTAGAACTTCCTGCCGTTGTAGGATGCAGTGGAATTCTAGAAACTGCTAAGGCAAATGATATGATCATCATGGATGCGATTGAAGGTGTTGTTATCTTGAATCCAACAGCTGAACAAATCGAAGAATACGAAGCGAAACAAGCTGCGTTCTTAGAAGAAAAGAAAGCCTTGTTAACACTTAAGGATGCAGAATCCAAGTCTCTTGATGGCCACAAAGTATTGCTTGTTGGTAATATTGGATCACCAGATGATTTAGAAGGTGTCATTGCCAATGGTGGTGAAGGTGTTGGTCTATTCCGTACTGAATTCTTATACATGCAAAGTGAAAACGACTTCCCAAGTGAAGAAGTACAATTTGAAGCGTATAAGAAGGTTGTAGAAGGCATGAATGGTAAGCCAGTTGTCATCCGTACACTTGATATTGGTGGCGATAAGAAGCTAAACTACTATTCCTTTGATGCGGAAATGAACCCATTCTTAGGGGTTCGTGCAATTCGTTTCTGCTTGAACAACCATGAAGTATTCCGTACACAACTTCGTGCCTTACTACGTGCGTCTGCATTTGGTAAGCTATGCATCATGTTCCCAATGATTGCGACAATGCAAGAATTCCGTGATGCGAAGAAGATTTACAACGAAGAACGTCGTGCCTTGATTGACAAGGGCATTACAGTAGGTGATGTTGAAGTTGGTATCATGATCGAAATTCCTGCAGCTGCAGTGATGGCAGATCGTTTGGCAAAAGAAGTTGACTTCTTCTCCATTGGAACAAACGACTTGATCCAATACTCAATGGCTGCTGACCGTATGAGTGAAAAGGTTTCTTACCTATACCAACCACTAAATCCAGCAATCTTGCGTCTTGTTAAGATGGCAATTGATGGTGCCCATGCAAATGGTAAATGGTGTGGTATGTGTGGAGAAATGGCTGGTGATGAATTAGCTGCTCCATTACTACTTGGTCTTGGATTAGATGAATTCTCAATGAGTGCATCTTCTGTTCTTAAGACACGTAAGTTGATCAATGGTCTATCGTATGCAGAAATGAAGGAAGTTGCTGAAAAGGCAATTAACCTTGATACGATGGAAGAAGTTGTTGAACTTGTTCAATCCACAATCAATAAGTAATCAAAACTATGATATGATAGGGATGCAATGCATCCCTTTTT
>JAHHRC010000201.1 GCA_020026035.1 Erysipelotrichaceae bacterium
ATTTGCACTTGTTCAGTTTGTCTTCAATCTTGTTTACGATTGGCTTTAGTAAGTAGTACAAGATAAAGCCATAGAAGACTGGTGTTAGGATGACGATTAGGTTTGTAATTCCATGGCCTAAGAAGGCGATCACTTCGTCAAAGTGTGCTGCGATGCGGTAAAGCACGAAGATTAGTACACTACTAAAGATGACGTAATAGCTGATCTTTTCGTAGCGTGGATCTTTGTTAAAATTTTTCATAAATATCTCCTTGTGAATAGTATACCAAAGAGTTTACATAAACTTTAACTTCGTACCCATAAGAAAAAGTCCTTAGTTGGACTTTTCTTTCTGATTCAGTTTCATGGTGATGTAGCGATCAAATTCAATTTTAATGAGCGCTGCAACTGGTACGGCAAAGATCATACCTGTAAAGCCACCAATGGCTTCACCAAAGATGATTGCGACAATGACATACATTGGATGAATGTTTACACTTGATCCAAGTAGTTTTGGTTCGACGATTTGAGCATCGACAGCTTGTAAGATTAAAACACAGATAATCGATGCGAACATGGTCGATAGATCATTTGTCGCAAGACACGATAGAGCGGTTAGAATATACGCTACAAATGCACCGACATAAGGAATTAAGTTACCAATACCGGCTAATATACCAATGACGATGGCAAACTTCACACCAATCAGCGATAACAAGATTGAGAGTGAAACAGCCATGAATAAGGCATCCATTAGTTGCCCGCGGATATAGCCAGAGAAGGCAATATCGGCGTCGTTTGTTAGAACTTTAAAGCCATCGTTGAAGGACTTTGGTAATAAGGCATGTGATACCTTGGTCCAGTAAGAGCGAATGTTTTCGCCATCGGCTAAGAAGTAGATGGAGAAGATGATGGCAAGTAGTAAGTTGGTGAAGAAGCTTGTCGCATTGCTTGCACCATCTATGATACTTGAGCCAAAGTTGTTGATCATCGTTCCAAATACGGTGACGATTTGGTCAATCCATTCGGTTAAGGCATCGGAGTTTACCGATAAGGCATTCATTCTTGCAAGTAGGGTGTTGTAGAAGGCTTGCATCGATTGGGCAATGCTTTCGAACATCGCTACAGTAGAATCGATGTCAGCGATTTTAAACTCTTTTGTAAGGGCGGAAAGAATCAAGGAGAAGATAGCTGTGACTGCTGCTAGGATAATTACCCAGGTAATTGTGACAGCGAGTGTTCTTGATTTCTTTGGGTCTTTCAGTTTGATGCGTTTTGATTCGATGAGTTTTGTCTCAAAGAATTTAATGCTTGGTTTTAGTAAGTAAGCAAGCATGAATCCCCAGAAGACTGGGGTTAATACGACGATGAGCCAAGAGATGCTTTGGCCTAGCATTTTTAATAAGTCATCAAAGTGTGCTGCAAGTCGATATAGGACAAAGATGGCAACACTGGTTATGACGACATACTGTGATATTTTCTCATAACGAGGATCTTTGTTGTTTAGTTTCATAATTACTCCATTTCTATTTGAGTATACCAAAAATTGCTTTTAGCGTCATAATAAATGTAGAAAGAAATGGTAACTTTAAATTAACCTCTTTAATCAACAAAAACTACAAGCAGCCGCACTGTAACTCGTCAGATTCATGCTTTTAAATTTTGATAAAATGAATTTCTGTTCAAAATTCTTATTTCACAATTAATGTGTTTTAGAGGATAAAAGGATAATCAGATACTTGAAATACAAAGCTACAGAGATTCAGGAATATACGATTCATCGAGAATGTGGAAAACATACTCTTCTTAGGAAATCGAGATGTGGGTGGTTTAGCAGTTTCCAAATAAGTAGAAAAATATGGAAAAAGGAACATCTTCTTATACGTTTTAAGCTCGCTTAAGAGCCGATTTTATGCTATAATATAGGC
>JAHHRC010000202.1 GCA_020026035.1 Erysipelotrichaceae bacterium
ACGGTGACCAAATGGCTGTTCACGTACCTCTTTCTGCTGAAGCACAGGCAGAAGCTCGTATGCTTATGCTTGCTGCTAATAACCTTCTTAAACCTTCAGACGGTAAGCCAGTTGCTGTACCTACACAGGATATGGTAATCGGTTCTTATTACCTTACAATGCTTAAAGAAGGCGAACCAGGTCAGCCAAGATTCTTCAAGGACTTTGAAAGAACTGAAGAAGTTTCATTTGAAGATGTTAAGGCTATTACAGAAGGTAAACTTTCAGATTCAGAAATTCTTTGTGATTATGACGATGAATCACTCACAAACGATTATGGACTATATCGTTCATATCACTTATATAGAGATAAAGATGAAGCAATGGTTGCTTATCAAGAAGGTTCTCTTGGTATGCACTCTCCAGCAAAAATCCGTGTAAGCAAGGAAGTTGACGGAGAAGTTAAAACTGGCATCATCGTTACAACAATCGGTAGAATTATCTTCAATAACCCAATTCCTCAAGATCTTGGATTTATTGATCGTTCTATCCCAGAAAACGAATTTAAACTTGAAATTAGCACAGTTGTTAAGAAGAAACAACTTGGTCAAATCGCAGACAGACTTATTTCTGTTCACGGTGTTAAAGTTGCATCAATCGCACTTGACGCAATCAAGGCTCAAGGCTACAAGTATTCAACAGTTTCAGGTACAACAGTTGCTGTTTGCGACGCACTTATTCCTGAAGCTAAGAAAGAATATCTTGCAGAAGCAGAAAAGAAAGTTGACGAAATCACACTTAACTACAACTACGGTCTTATCACAAACGATGAACGTTCATCTGCTGTTATTAAGGCTTGGGAAGATTGTACAAATAAAGTAACTAACGAGCTTACATCAAACTTCGATGGTACTCATAACCCAATTCACATGATGGTAGACTCTGGTGCTCGTGGTAGTACAGCACAGTTACGTCAGCTTGCAGGTATGCGTGGTCTTATCGCAAACACAGCAGGTAAAACAATCGAAATTCCTATTCGTGCTAACTACCGTGAAGGTCTTAACATTCTTGAATACTTCATTTCTTCTCGTGGTGCTCGTAAAGGTCTTGCCGATACAGCTCTTCGTACTGCTGACTCTGGTTACCTTACTCGTCGTCTTGTTGACGTATCTCAAGACGTTATTATCCGTGATGATGATTGCGGATGCACAGAAGGTATCGTTGTAAAAGCAATTATGGACGGTAACCGTGAACTTGAATCACTTCATGAACGTCTTGTTGGTAGATTCCCTCTTGAACCTGTTGTTCATCCAGAAACAGGCGAGGTTATCGCTTCTCCAGATGAAATGATGACTATTGAAACTGCTGATAAGATTGTTGAAGCAGGTATCAAAGAAGTTAAAATCCGTTCACTTATCACTTGTAAATCTCGTCACGGTGTATGCCGTAAGTGCTATGGTTCAAACCTTGCGTTTAATGAACCTGTTCAGGTTGGTGAAGCAGTTGGTATTATCGCTGCACAGTCAATCGGTGAACCTGGTACACAGCTTACAATGAGAACATTCCATACAGGTGGTATCGCAGGCGGAGAAGATATTACACAGGGTCTTCCTCGTGTAGAAGAACTTTTCGAAGCAAGAAAACCAAAACAGTATGCAATTCTTAGCGAAATTGAAGGTACTGTTAGATTTGAAGAAATTAAAAAATCAAATCACGTTATTGTTACAAACCCTGATACACTTGAAGAAAAGAAATATCTTATTCCTTATGGATTTAGACTTCACGAAGATATCGTTGAAGGCGCACACGTTCAAAAGGGTCAAGAACTTACTTATGGTTCTAAGAATCCACACGATGTACTTGCTATTCTTGGCGAAGAGGCAGTTTATAACTACCTTATCCGTGAAG
>JAHHRC010000203.1 GCA_020026035.1 Erysipelotrichaceae bacterium
GAAACTGCCACAGTATCTTCAAGATAGTTTTTCATCGATTCTTCGTTTCCAAACATCTTGATGTAGTTTTGTGGTAATAACGCTGCATCAATTTCGCCATTCAATAAACCAAGTACTAAGGAAGAGTAATCGGTATATTCTTTAAACGTAGAATTAAAGCCTTTTCCTTTGATGTAATCTTGACCAAGCTCTGCCGGTTTTGTCCCTGTCGCAAAACCGACTGTCTTTCCATCGAGTTGATTTTCATTTTCGATTTCGACATTATTTCCTTTGTATACAACAATGGAAGTAACGACGGATTCTTTTGTCTTCTTGCTTGTCATTTTATTCAAGCTTGCATTCACACGATACGTTGTATACGTACCAAAGGATCCAAGAAGTAAGAAAATCACACAGACAACAATTGCAATCTTCTCCATGTTTTTCTTTTTACCATTGATGGCAAGCATGACGACATAGTTCATTCCTAGCATAATTGCTAAAACGATAATGTTTACCAGTAAGAACTTGCCTTTTCCAAAGCTAGAAAACTTTGAACTCTTTGCCATGACATAGATTAATAACGCATTGGCAATCACAGCCATTACGGTTAAGGCAATGCTTAGTTTTGGATTGGTGGTACGTTTGCGAGGTTTTTTTGGCATAGGTTGTTTTACAACTTGTTTCTTTACGTTTGTCATCACAATACCTCCTAATCCTTTTTATCTTTCTTGAACAATTCCGGATGTGCCTTTACATACTCATCCCATTCTTGGATTGCATACGAATCGTAGAATTCAGCAAGTTCCATACGGCCATTGTTGTTAATGACGATAAACTCACCACTTGTTGGAAAATCATTTAGATTTACTTTTGTTTTCGAATCATAGGTCCATTCAAGACTCACACGATATGCTTCAAAGGAAGGCTTATCCTCCATTGTTTCGACAACGAAGTCTTTTTCTTTCTTCGTTTCCGCACTTACCGTAATCGTTTCTACTTCAGGTAACTTATCTCTTCCGAATTGATGAATGTAAAGATCTAATTCCTTATAGTAGTTCCATCTTGACCAGTCATCAAAGGCTGTAAACTTTGGTCCAAAGATATACTGTAAACCACCGACTTCATAGTTACCGTCTTTGTTTGTCCAAGTAAAGTAATCCGACACAAAAGCTTTTGCAAGAGCTTCTGCCTTTACTGCATTGTCAGATCCTTTTAGACTTTCCGTTAATTCATTGAAGTATTTACGTTCTGCATCGGTTGGGTTATTCCCAATGATGTATTGATCATTTTTCAAATCACGATTTGTTTCACTCGATAATGAGTTTTCCGAACCCTTACTACGGGAAGAGGCTTTGAATACATTTACGATATTAATGATGGTCGCAAGAATAACACAAAGCGAACAAATCATAAGTACCAACATTAATTGTTTGTTTAATGAGACTTTTCTTTTTTTCGTCATGGGATCCTCCATCCTAGTCATAGAACTTCTTCACAATATAATTTGGACGTTTCTTAACTTCATCATACGTCTTCGCTAAATACTCACCAACAATTCCTAAGGCAAGCATAATCACACCACCAAGGAATAATACAACGGAAAGTAATACTGTATTGAAGACAATCTCTTTGCCACAAAGCGATAGAATCAATAAAACAAGCAATTCAACACTCATAATCGAAGTAAGAACACCACCAAACCAAGCTGCAGCGATTAATGGTGCATTGGTGTATTCAATAATGCCATCTAAAGCATACCGGAATAACTTCCAGAAGGACCATTTCGTTTCACCAGCTACACGTTCAATGTTTTCATATTCTAAGTATTCAATCTTATAGCCTACCCAAAC
>JAHHRC010000204.1 GCA_020026035.1 Erysipelotrichaceae bacterium
ATATCTAAGTAATGTGAATTGATATTGTCTAACACAAAGCCTTCTTCACACTTGCTTGTATTGGCAATTTCAGAACCTGACTTCTTATCAAATAATGCAAACATGCAGTTTCCGTTACGAACCTTGAACTTCACAGGAATTTGATAATATGTGTATTTTGTCCCAATACCAAGAATTGTCTTACTTGGTTTTTCCATGATGCAATAATCCAACAACACTTCATAATCGCCTTCTTCTTTTAAGGCAATAATCGAGTCTGTTTGTTTTAATTGTGTCTTTTCTAAGAAGTTATCATGCTTGATGACTTCTCCTTTGTTGTTTTCAAAGTTTGTATGTTGAATCAGTAACATACCTTTTCCAAACTTCATTTGGTTTACACCAAAGGTTTCATCAAATGCCTTAGGTTGATCATAGATCGTAACTAATGGATCACCATTAAGTTCATTGATGTTTTGATTCAATTCAAACTTCAAATCCACTTCATCCTTCGTGTTCTTCAAGAAGATTGGTACTCCATGTTCATCTTCAATCACTCGTGTATGTCCCTGCACCACGAATCTACCTAACTTCCATCCAAAATGTGGATCATCTTGTGAAATACGTTGTGGATTTACATATCCTTTATCGGATACTGAATACGATTCATCACTCACATAGTACTTCAAAGCTTCTTTGTCTTTCGCATCTACATTCATTGGAATCATGCATGTAAATGCGAGTAGTAGGCTTGCTAATATCGCTACGGTTTTCTTCATAATACTCCCCTTTTTACAATACTCATATTATACACTTTTTCGCATATCATTCTCCATGATATCTACCATTACATTACTCTTCTCCATGATCCACATATAAAAAGCCTTTCCATCAAAAAAAGAGCGAACCACATCGTGATTCACTCAATCATTAACGCTTTAAACAAATTCCAATACATCCAATAGCCGCAAGCAATACAGCTACATATTCACGTATATACAAGCCATCTGCAGTACTTGGCATTGTCATTATTTCATGTTCAACAACAGGTTGTTCAACCGTTTGTATTTCCTTCGGTTTTGAAGGCTCTTTGTTTTCAACTGGTTCTTTGACTAACGTATTTGTAATATCAAATCCATGAATTGAAGTTTCATATCCTTCCACTTCATCTTCAACAATCGAATACACCACTTTTTCACCAGCTTCAAACATTGGAAGTTGATCAAATTCATACATCCAATTCTCATCTTCACTAGTAGATTTGTTCGCAACTTCTACCCCATTCTTCAATAGTCTTACAACTATAGATTCAGGGCGTAATCCAAATTGATTGTCTTTATCTTCCCAAGTTTTCTTACCAGAAACAGTCGTTACTTCTGGCCTATGAGAATTTGTGACAACTAATCCATCTACCACAGTTTCATAACCATGAACAGGTTCCTCTTCGATGTAGTATTTAATTTCAATACCATTTTCATACTTAGGTAAATGATTGAATTGATATAACCAAGTATTTCCATCACCCACTAGAGTAAACTTCTTAACTACGTCTTTTAGACCATTAACATTCTTACATAATTTCAAAGTAATCTCGTTTGGACGTAGACCATCTTGATCATTCTCATCATCCCAAATCTTCTTGCCACTTATTGTAACAACCTCTGGTTTATGACTATTGGTAATGTTTCTGCCTTCAACCACAGTCTCATAACCCTTCACGACAACTTCTTGAATCGTATATTCAATTTCTTTGCCATCCTTATTCTTTGGTAGATCTTTGAATTCGTATTTCCAATCATTTGCTGCTGTAACTTCTGTTCTTGCTACTTCAGTATCACCATCCATGAGCATAAC
>JAHHRC010000205.1 GCA_020026035.1 Erysipelotrichaceae bacterium
CGTTCCAAAGATCCAAGCAATTTGATCAATCCAACAAATCGCTAGATACCCATACACTGGAACTAAGTAATGAACACTTAACACACGAGCAATCATTTCAATGACACCGGCAAAAAAGGCATGTTTACTGAAGCCAAGCCCCTGCACACTTGATCGAGTCACAATCAATATCCCCAACACCCAGTAACAAAGTCCCATTCTAGACAAATACAAATAACTTGCGTCTAATACTTCCACATGACTTCTTCCAACAAACAACATCGACATGTTGCGTCCATAGAAATAAAGCATACAGCCAATGAATAACCCATACAAGCACGCTACAACATTGCCCTTCCACAAGCCTTCTTTGATTCGCTTCATTTGATTCGCACCTTTATTTTGCGATACAAACGTACTTAAAGCAGCCGCCAAAGCTTCAAATGGACAAGAAGCGAATTGTTTGATCTTAACACCTGCCGAAAAGCCATCGACACAAATCGTACCTAAGGCATTGTTTGCGGATTGTTGAACCATCGAACCAATGGCGGTAATCGAAAACTGTAATCCCATTGGTAAGCCTAAGGCAAATAAGTACTTCGCCTTCTTTGCGTCAAATGTACGTTGCTTGAAATGCACACAAAGCAGTGGATGCCGTTTACGAATCGTACAAACACATAAGATACCACTGACAGCTTGGGCTATGACTGTTGCAATCGCTGCCCCAACAACACCCATTTCAAACACATTAATACAAAGCAAATCCAACCCAATATTCAAAAGACTCGATACAATCATGTAATAAAACGGTGTCTTCGTATCTCCTACACTTCTTAAAATCGAAGCACAGAAGTTATACAACAGTAAAAACGGAATCCCTAAAAAGATGATTAACAAATACGCATACGCATCGTCAAATAAATCTGACGGTGTTTTTAAAAGCGTTAAAATGTTATCTGTTGTAAGACTTGTCACAATCGTTACAACAATGGCTAACCCAAACGTAAGCAATGCCCCATGATACACATAGGCTTTTACATCGTCCTTTTTATTTGCGCCAAAGCTAGTCGCAACGGGTATTGCAAAGCCGGTCGATGTTCCTATACAAAACCCAAGAATCAAAAACTGTGCCGAACTACTAACACCTACTGCCCCTAAGGCATTGGCTCCTAGCTTTAAACCAACAATAGCCGCATCGACCATTGAATAGGCCTGCTGGAATAGATTCCCGATCAATAGTGGCAGTGCGAATTTCAATATTTGGGAAAGGACATTTCCCTTTGTCATGACTTGTTCCATAGACTAAAAGTATAGACGTCTCTCTAAAAAAAACAAGACTTAATCCTTCAAGCCTTGTTTGTTTAATGGTGGAAATTGTAACACTTCTTCAAAATCATCCGGTAATTCTTTTGCGTATTGAACAAACTTTTGATCTTGTCCTACATGGGTATAGATCTCGGTTGTTGAAATATCACTATGCCCTAACATTGTTTGAATACTTCTAAGATCTGCCCCATTTCGAAGTAAATGCGTCGCATAGGAATGTCGTAACTTATGCGGTGTTAAATGCTTTACAAAATTTAACTCGTTGCATTTGTTACGCATTAATTCTTCCACCGAATTCACGGTTACTTTTCTTCCATGTGGGTTTACAAAGAAATATGGTTGTTTGCCTTTTACAAATCCTGGACGAACTTGATCGCGGTATTTCTTAAACAAGGCAATCGAGCCACTTGCAATGGGAATCACGCGTTCTTTCTTGCCCTTCCCAAATACGCGTACAAAGCCTGTTTCTAAATCAATTTGGTTGTATGGTAAATTCACCGCTTCCGATATCCGTAA
>JAHHRC010000206.1 GCA_020026035.1 Erysipelotrichaceae bacterium
TATTACAAGAATATTGTTGGATCCAACAATATTGAATGGCAGGTCTTTGATACGCTTTGTAAGCATTACAACATTGATTTAGATAAACCGTTGAGTGAATTTAATGAACAGGAATTGAATATTATTTTGAATGGATCAACGGAGCCGATTTCCTATTCCATTACGTCGAATAGTGGGAATTCGTATACGCGTTGTGATTTCATTGAGGGCGTGAAGAAGTTGATTGAGCGTCGTTATATGGAAACGGGTTCGAATATGACACGGGATTGGTACCATTCGTTTATGATGGATTCCACTTGTCCGTTGTGTAATGGAACGCGTTTGAATGAAGCGGCGTTATCGGTGCGTGTTGGTGGTTTGAATATTCAAGAGTTTACAGCGATGTCAATTGGCGATGCGATTGTTTGGTTAGATGCGCTTGAATTGAGTGAAACCAATGCAAAGATTGCCGAGCTTGTATTAAAAGAAATTCGTAATCGTTTGTATTTCTTGAAGGACGTTGGGTTGGACTATTTGAGTTTGAATCGTTTGGCGGGAACGTTGTCAGGTGGTGAAGCACAGCGGATTCGTTTGGCGACACAGATTGGGTCGAAACTAACGGGTGTATTGTATGTGTTGGATGAGCCAAGTATTGGCTTGCACCAAAGAGATAATGCGAAGTTGATTCATACATTGAAGGAAATGCGTGATTTAGGGAATTCCTTGATTGTTGTGGAACACGATGAAGAAACGATGGAAGAGGCGGACTGGATTGTCGATATTGGTCCAGCGGCTGGTGTGCATGGTGGGAATGTCATTTTCAATGGAACACCGAAGGACATTGTGAACTGTGAAGAAAGTATTACGGGTGCGTATTTGAGTGGTCGTAAGCGCATTGAGGCGCCATCATCGTATCGCAAGGGCAATGGGGCTTGTATTGAGATTAAGGGTTGTAGTGAAAACAACTTGAAGAATATCAATGTGAAGTTCCCACTTGGAAAGTTTGTGGTGGTATCGGGTGTTTCGGGGTCTGGGAAGTCGACATTAGTGAATGAGATTTTTGTGAAGGCTGTGGAACAATCGATTGGTAAGTCACGGGTGAAGCCGGGTGCCTTTAAGAGTATTAAGGGGCTTGAGAATATTGATAAGCTTGTGACGATTGATCAAAATCCGATTGGTCGTACGCCGCGTTCGAATCCAGCGACATATACGGGTGTGTTTGATGAGATTCGTACGGTCTTTGCAAGTACCCCTGAGGCGAAGCTTCGTGGCTATGATAAGGGTCGTTTCTCCTTTAATGTAAAGGGGGGAAGATGTGAGGCTTGTCGTGGGGATGGTGTGAAGGTCATTTCGATGAACTTCCTTCCGGATGTGTATGTGCCATGTGAAGTCTGTCATGGGCATCGTTACAACGATGAAACCTTACAAGCGACGTATCGTGGTAAGAGTATTTATGATGTCTTAGAGATGACGGTTGAAGAGGCGTTGGTGTTCTTTGCGAATCATCCGAAGATTAAATCGAAGTTGCAGGTGTTATATGATGTGGGTCTTTCTTACTTGAAGTTAGGACAATCGTCCACGACCTTAAGTGGTGGTGAGGCGCAGCGTGTAAAGCTTGCAAGTGAACTACAAAGAAAGCCGACGGGTAAGACGGTGTATATTCTTGATGAGCCGACTACAGGGTTGCATAGTGATGATGTGAATCGTTTGGTTTCGGTATTGCAACGAATTGTCGATACGGGGAATACGGTGATTGTGATTGAGCATAACTTGGATGTGATTAAGTGTAGTGACTGGATCATTGATTTAGG
>JAHHRC010000207.1 GCA_020026035.1 Erysipelotrichaceae bacterium
CTTAGTGAATTTGAATCTGGAATGACTCATCGTCTTTGAATGGATTTTCAAAGTAACACAACTTTAATCCTTCATCCCCAATTGGTTCCTCAAAGATAATCGTTCCTTCTACTTTTCCACCTGTCTTCAACTCGCCACTGGATAGTGATGTATCGGAATCAAATAGAACAAAGGTTTGTGACTCTACTTGTCCATTGCTATTTTCCATCTTCCAGTCAAATGGATTGTAACTAATCTTTTCATCCGAAGTATTGTGGATGGATAGTGTAATAATGACATACTCTTTCCCATCCGCAGCCGTTTCGTATTCTCTACCAGTCACTTTTTCAACATTCGTAACAGCATACTCAACACCTTTGAACGTTACCACTTCTTCTTGGTCAAAGAGTGTTCTAGCTTCTTGTTTTACTTGCTTGCTAGTTTCCGACACCTTCACATCGGTGTTACTAACACTTCCAGTCGACTTTGGCCCATCGTTACCACCACTCACAAGTCCAATGACAATCATTACAGCAAGAATGATGAACCAAGGACGTTTGTAGATTGGCTTTTTGTTTTTTGCGCCACACTTTGGACATGTTTTTGCCGATGGTGCAAGTTCCGCACCACATGTCTTACATTGCATCAATTTACTCATATTTCCTCCTAAATGAATCGGTAGAACAATATTTCTACCACCTCTTGCGCGCTTATTATACCTCTTATCGTTCTAATTGCTATAACTTTAATAACAAAATGTATAATCTTAAAAGAAATTTGTACACAAAACAAAAACATTTCAAGTCTTTTCATACAAAAAAAGGTACAGCTAAACGCCATACCAATTCAACTATTCTTCGTACTCCGCCGTAATCCAACCAAACTTCTTACAAGCATAATAGATTCCATCTTTAATGTTTTTCTTTGTGACAAAGTCACTCTTTGCCTTCAATTCATCCGAACCATTCCCCATCGCAATACTTGTCCACATTGGATCAAACATCACTAAGTCATTCTTCGCATCCCCAAACACAACGACATCTTCATAAGGCTTCTTTAAATAGTCCATCATATGTAGAATGCCTTCTTTCTTCGCATCATGTTGAATGACAACATACTCTTTGCCCATCCGTAATAACCCCAATGCACTTGTATACGGATGTGCTTTTTCATATGCATCATCAACAGCTAAATAGATCTTCTTAATCTCTTGTAAAGAATCAATCTCAAGAGTTGGATCATAGATATAGGTCGTAAGTTCGGTTCTTAAGCCTGCTTGTTCTAAGAAACGATAATCTTTCATCACAACACAATCACTATCTTCTAACATCAAAAGATAGCCTCGTCCTTCTTTGTCCGCTTCTTTTAAAAGACGCTTTGCCCCATCTAATGGCAAAGGAATATCCTCAATGATTTCATCATTCAATACAAGACATCCACCACCACTACAAACAAGATTATGCACATCAATCGCATTCGTAAAAGCAACCGCCTTATAATGCGCTCTACCTGTCGCAATAAAGACCTCATGCCCTTCTTTCTTCAATTCATCTAACGTCCACTTCGCACTCTTTACAATCTTATGTGTACGTTCATCCGTCAATGTCCCATCTACATCAAAAAAGAAATACTTCTTATGCATTTACGTCTTCCTTTCTACAAACCATACAACCATCTACATGTTCCACTACAATCGCAAAATCAAACCGATCCACATCTACACAAACAAAGAAATCTTCTTTTGGAAACACATCTTGTTGTGTTTCATCAAAAAACTTCTTTCCTTCACTATTCCGTAAT
>JAHHRC010000208.1 GCA_020026035.1 Erysipelotrichaceae bacterium
TCTACCAATTACATTTTCACCACGTTTTGTTTGTATACATAATACGAGTATACCACAAGTACGATACTCATTACGCCAAGACTCAATACAAGAAGAAAGATTGAATCAATTAGATTTGTAAAACACAAAATGCCAATGGCAATCAAACAAACACAACCAAGACGATTCGTTTTCTTCCAAGCATCTTGATCTAACAAGGTCCACTTTGTACGAACACCAAAGAAACTATTTTGACTCGCTCGTCTTGTACAAACTCCACTTACCACCAAAATCATTCCAACAACACTTTGCAAGATCGAAGTCGACATTGCATTCGAACCAACATCTAGCGCATTCATCAGAATATACGCATTTAGCACGTTGTAAACAACACTTATCGCAATGCCTAATTGTAGAATCTGTGATTGATTTTTTGTTTCACTTCGATTTGCGTAATAGCGACTTAAGTACAAAAACAAAACCATCACCCCTACAATGACAATTGGAAAAATCAAAATCTCATACTTGCTTCCGATTCGATCTACCGTTCCATTGAAATCATAATGCGCAGGAATCGTATCCGGTAAATACGCTAAAGCAATGCCATTTACAAGTAGTGGTAGAATACTTAATACAACTAAAATCTTCTTCATAAAGCGCCTTCTTTCTTTTCTTCAGTATAATCAACTTTGAAATACGAATGCAATGCAAGTACGCAAAAAACAAACAAGTCTGTATTATTTATGAACAATTGGTTGACATAAGCTAATCTACTTCCCTATACTGCAAGTGTATCTCGATTTTTTCACTTCGACCTTTTCCAAAGGAAGCGAAAAACATTCGTGCCAATCTTGATTCACCAACGTATTGGAGGAAACTATGACTATTTTTGATGCGTTACACATGATTCTAGGCTTGGCACTTTTCTTATACGGTATGCACGCTATGGGAGAAGGCCTCACAAAGATTGCAGGAGGAAAACTAGAAAAACGACTTGCATCCTTAACAAACAATCCAATCAAAGGCATCCTACTTGGTACGATGGTTACTGCCATCATCCAATCTTCATCTGCGACAACCGTTATGGTCGTTGGTTTTGTGAATTCATCAATCATGAACTTATCACAAGCCGTCAATATCATTATGGGGGCGAACATCGGCACTACCATTACTTCATGGATTCTATCCCTCTCTGGGATCAGTGGTTCAAACCTTTTCGTTAAATTATTAAAACCAGTCAACTTCTCACCACTTGTGGCCGCAATTGGTGTGTACTTCTTAATGTTTCAAAAGAAAGAACACAAAAAAGATATCGGTTCGATTCTTGTAGGCTTTGCGATATTAATGGTTGGTATGCATACCATGAGTGAAGCCGTTAAACCACTCACAAACGTACCTGAATTCACAAGTATTCTAACTTACTTCCAAAATCCAATCTTAGGTCTTCTTGTTGGCGCATTGTTTACAGCAATCATTCAATCCTCTTCCGCATCCGTTGGAATTCTACAAGCCTTGTGTTTAAGCGATGCGATTACGTATCAAGCAGCCTTTCCAATCATTATGGGACAAAACATTGGAACGTGCATCACTGCCCTACTATCTTCAATTGGAGCTAGTAAGAATGCAAAACGTGCCGCAATGATTCACTTGTATTTCAATTTGATCGGCACACTTCTTTGTATGTCAATCTTCTATCTACTAAACGCATTCCTACACTTCACTTTGCTTAACCAAACCGCTTCCATCTTTGGCAT
>JAHHRC010000021.1 GCA_020026035.1 Erysipelotrichaceae bacterium
CGATTTCAAGGTTGAAGTCTTGTACTGCAAGAACTCCTTCTTCTGTTACTTTAAGGTTTGTTTTCTTCTTTTTCTTTGAATTTGTGTTTGGATACACCTTTTCAATATGTTTAAGGCTTACTGTTGCCATAATTTAATCCTCCATCCGTATTCTTTATTTAAAACGTCTATTATATGCACTCAATAAACCGATTAATCCGAACATACCGATCAATTCTTCAGTAAGTCCAGTCATGTCATTGACCTTTTGCCCTTGAACAACAAGAGTAAAGAAGAATGCAAATAATACAAAACCAATAATATTACGTACTGTACGACTCATAGAACTACCTAGCCTTTCAATCCACCAACCGTCATACCTTCGGTTAGTTTTCTTTGTACTGCGATATATAGAATCAATGTCGGTAACATAGCAATTACTAATCCGGCATACATAATTCCATAGTTCGTAGCTGTCTTTTCAACAGCCATGACATTTTTAAGACCCATTGATAATGTGTCATTTCCATCCATCAATGTGTAGGCAATGATGTACTCATTCCAGAACGATAGGAAGTTAAATAAAATAACTGTAATAATACTTGGCTTAGCCATTGGAACCATGATGTGAACCATTGTCTTGAAGTAACTACATCCATCGATATAAGCTGCTTCTTCAAATCCCTTTGGAAGCGTCTTGAAGTAACCAGACAATAGATACACTGTAAATGGCAATGCACTAGCGGCATATACAAAGGCTAATACAAAGCGGTTGTTTAGGAAGAAATGTGTTCCAAGAGCACGATTCCAGCCACTTAACATTAAGAAGATCGGAACTACGATGTAGTTAACGTTAATGAAAAGACCAGCCATGAATGTTGTTTCAAAGAACTTCTTTCCTTTAAATTCAAATCTTGAAACTGCATAAGATGCAGGAAGCGCCATAACTAACAATAGAATTAGAGCAGTTGCTGTAACAATTACAGAGTTCACGAAGAACTTACCCATATGAGCTTCCGTAAAGGCAATCTTGAAGTTATTGAAGTTCGCAGCTTGTGGAAGTGCCCAAGGATTTACACCCTTACCAATAAATTCAGAGTTGCTCTTTAAACTTGCCATGAATACCCATCCAACTGGAACGATGATACTAATAGCAAATGCGATTAATACTACATAAATAAAGATTTTATATAGGTTATTACTTTTTTTCATTTTATACCTCCATTTACCATTAGAACTTGTAGATTTCACGTTCCGTTGCACGGTTTACAACGAATGACATAACGAATGAGAAGATGAATACAACTACACCAATCGCCATACCATAACCATACGCACCGTTACTATAAGCTTGCTTATACATGTAGTTCAAGAATACTTCGGTACGACCATTTGGACCACCGTTAGACATAATTTGAACGAACAAGAAGCTCAAGTTGATTGTTGAAATAATGTAGAATGTCAAAGTAGTACGGATATTTGTCCAGATCAATGGAAGTGTAATATCGAAGAACATCTTCCATTCACTAGCACCATCCAATGAAGCAGCTTCATAGAAGTCTTCAGGGATAGCAGCCATACTAGCCATGTACATAACCATGTAGTAACCAATTGCTTGCCATACAAGCGCAAAGATTACGGAATAAATAACGATATCTGGTTCACTCATCCATTGGTGAGTCAAGTTAGCTAGATTTACGTTATTCAAGAAAGCATTCAATAGACCAGTAGCTGGTGCATAGATTGCACCAAAGATACCAGCAATAACGACAATACTTAAAATATTTGGAATGTAGAAAATTACACGGAAGAAATTCTTACACTTGAATTTTCCACGTTGTAGAATTGCAGCCAATAGTACTGCAAGTAGAAGTGTCACAATTGTAACTACGACAATAATTAACAATGTGTTTTGTAATGCTTGAAGGAAGTTTTTATCCCCCATTAAATCCTTGAAGTTATCTAACCCTACAAATGTTTTGCGATTTGTAATACCACCCATGCTATAAAGCGACATGTTAAAGATACTTAATGTTGGGTAGTAAATAAATAGCACCAAACTTAGGATTGCTGGTGTTAGACAGCCAATCAAAAATTTTCTTTTTTCTTTTTTACGATCCATGCGAACCTCCGATTATTTAAAAGGGCGATGTTACTCCATCGCCCCATTTTAACTTAATTCTTAGTCTAAGTTTTCTCTTAGTTTTGTCCAAGCTTCATCGAGTTGATTTTGGTAGTCATCAGCTGTTAGATCACCAGTATTTAAAGCATCAGCTGCTTCGTATACTGTTTGTTTTAGATCAAAGCCATTGATTGTCTTTGTTGTTGCCCAGTTACCAGAAATAGCTTCGTAACCTTCTTGTTCAGTTAGCTTATAAGAATCCTTAACTGGTCCTTCAGCTAATTGATCAGCAGCACCCTTTACAGGTGGAACGATTGGTGCAGGTGTTGCTTCACCTGTTTCCTTGTTAACAGATTCGTTAGCAAGCATTAGGTCAACTACTTTGTCAGAATACATGAACTTAACGAATTCCTTAGCAAGATCCATATGTTTCGCATCTGCTGGAACCCACATTTGTTCTGTGTATGTGTATACATATCTGCTGTCGTCAGCACCGAACTTAGGAAGTGCCATCATAGCCCATTCAAATCCTTCTGGAGTTGAGTCAGCCATTTCACCGATTACCCAGTTACCACAAGGTAAGAATAGTACTTCATCGTCAATAACTGCTTGTTGGTTTAGCTTATAGTTACCAGAGTTTGCGTTAGCAACTGTGTCTTTCCACATGAATTCAGGAGATACAACCTTAGCGAATGTATCTACTACCTTTTTACCTGATTCAGATGTCCAAGTTCCTTCACCGTAGCTTAGAGCTTGGTTGTAGAAGTCCATTCCACCAGCACTTGCCATTAAAGCAAATAGTGGGCAATCTAAGTATCCGCTTGTTGGGTAAGCAAATAGAGCCTTACCGTCAGCCTTAGCCTTTTCACCTAGAGCGAAGAAATCGTCCCAAGTTTCAGGTAATTCGTAATCTTTTCCTTCTCCTACAAGGTTAGCATCGTACCAAAGACCTGTAGGTGTGTACATAATTGGAGCTAGGTAAATCTTACCATCGCCATAAGGTTGTGCTACAGCGTTGTCTGTAATACCACCAACCAAACGATCCTTAAGGTCAGCGTCGAATACATCAGTGATGTCTGCAACTGCTTTTTCCTTAAGCATTGTTTCTACAAGACCACTAGGTTGACCTAGGTTGTAGTAAACAACGTCTGGAGCTTCGCCATTTTGCATAGCCTTGATTACGTCCTTATCAAGTTCACTTGATAGGTGTAGATCAACTTCAACTCCCTTTTCAGCTTCGAAAGCGTCCTTAATGTTGTGCCAGATTTGAGCACCGTTTCCGCCTTCGAAAGCATAAACAGATAATACTTCCTTTTCACCAGCATCTGTTGAGCCAGTTTCTTTTTGCGCAGGTTCACCACAACCAGCTAGCAATGTCATAGACATTGAAGTTGTAGCTAACAACGCCATCATCTTTTTAAAATTCATGATTTCCTCCTATATTTAAAAAGCATTGTTGATAGATTCATTATAAAAAATACAGCGTTTGGAACCATATCAATATTGTTTTAAATTTTAGCAATATTGCGTATTACCCAACGAAAATTTTTGTCATCAATGAACCTTTAATACATGAAAATAATACCATAATTAAGCAACTTTTTACAATCTTATGATTTGTGGGAAAATTAACGTATTACAAAAATACTAAAAAATGGCTAAAATAAGGCATAATTTGTAAGCGTTGCCATGTAAGTGCATACATAAGAATTGACTCAAGATATCTAAACTTTGTATAGTAGAACTAAAGAACGGAGATTTCTTATGAGTAGTTTGAACTATCGATTAAAGAAAACAGAATTAAAACGTATTGACGCAAGACTTTTATACATTACAGAATCCACCTTTGGACCAGACTGGTTAAGCATCCCTCACACCCACCATTTTGCCGAATTATTCTTCATCACCAAAGGCAAAGGCCAATTCATGATCGACAATGAATTGTATGACATTAAAAAGAACGACCTCATTGTCATTAACCCTAACGTCCTTCACACCGAATACGCCGCCAAAGGATCACAAGATTCCTTTGAATACGTTGTCTTTGGTGTAAATGGCCTACAATTCCTAGACGAATCCGCCTTCCAAACCTTCCTCATCTACGATTTCAAAAACCAACGTGAATTGATCATGAACTACATTCAACTCTTACTCAATGAAGTAAAGATGAAAGATGAAAACTTCACTTCCATCTGCCAAAACCTATTAGAAGCGTTACTTCTATTAATCCTTAGAGGCACTAAAGTCGACTTAAAGATTGAACCAAGTAAGAAAATCACCCAAGAATGTCGTTTCATCGAACAATACATCAGCACCCATTACCGTGAAGACATTACCTTAGAAGACTTATCGAACCTTACATACCTCAATAAGTACTACTTAGTTCATAGCTTCAAAGAATACACCGGCTATTCACCAATTAACTTCCTAATCAATGTCCGGATCCAAGAAGCCAAACACCTCTTATCCACAACCGACTACCCAATTTCCAAAATCGCCATGCAAGTAGGCTTCTCATCACACTCCTACTTCTGCCAGATCTTTAAAAAAGAAACCGGCCAATCCCCACTGCAATATCGAAAAATGTCATAGGACTTCTGCGGAAGTCCTTTTTCTTTACGCAAAAAAAGACCTGCCATTTCTGACAAGTCTTAAGAAGGTTTATTCTTCCCAGCTAAACCATCTGATTTCAGCTGGTTCTAGGTGCATTTCCATTTCTGTATGACGTCCATCGTATACCAATGTGTCTTGTGGTTCGTATGTATTGTTTACAACACAGTACTTACCATTTGCCACAAAGGCATGAACTTCAACATTTACGTTTGTTGCATACCATGTATGAAGTTGTTCTTCACCATGACTTGCCCAAAGAATGGAACGGTATAGTAAACGAGAGTTTTCGAAGTTGAATGGAAGACCGCTCATATAAACGGCACGACCCTTACCATATTCGTTTACTGCAAGTTGAACACCCTTGTTTTCTTGCTTCACAACAGTTGCGCTTGGTAATGCAAAGATATTTGGCTTACCTTCACCAAAGTCAATTGGAGAAACGCTATCTTCTGTAATGAAGTGATCATGTTCTTCCCAGTTATACTTATCGTAGTTCAATGTATAACCATTTTCTTCTTCAACACCAAGAAGTGTTGCAAGCTGGAAGTAATGACCTTGGTGTTGGAACGCAGAAGGTTCACCGACACCAATGAATCCACCACCGTTGTATACAAACTCACGAATTGTTGTAAGAACCTTTTCATCGATCCAGTTTTCACATCCAGTATGAGCTGTATAAGCATCACCAAGGTTGAAGATTACATCAACATCCTTCAAGATGCTTGGATTTTCTTTAATATCATCGAAGTTGATGAACATTACATCAAATGGAGCACCAGACAATGCTTCCATAACTCCGTGATAGGAATAGTTTTGTTTCTGATAAAGCGCATGGTGAACCATGTGATTACCCCAAGAACGCATCTTACCCCAACAGTTCAATACAGCAACCTTCTTCAAGCAGTAAGCTGTTGTACCATGAATGTTGTCATAAAGTTCACGGAACTCATCACAAACACTTGCAACATAATCCACAAAGTCAGGGAATTCATACGCAAGCTTCAAGTATCCACCGTAACCAATACGGTCAATTGGAGATCTCAAGATCGCACGTCTAGCACATAGCCAGTTGTTACGAGCTTCCACTACAGGATCTGCTCCATCATAGAAGCTATCTGGGAAGAAGTAAGGTAAGAATCTACCTTCACGGTAGTTAACACCCTTAACATCTGAGATCAAACGTAGTGTTGTACCATTCCCAACAGAACCTACGATTGCATCAAGACCGATTGTCTTAAATTCATCCATGAATGGTTCTGTACCAATCCAGTGGTCCCCAAGGAACATCATTGCTTCTACATTGTGGGAATGACATAGGTCAACTAATTCCTTCGCAAGAGCCGCAACTTCTTTTCTTTGGAAGGCAACGAAGTCTAAGAATTCCTTCGATGGCTTTCTGTATTGGTTGTTCATATAACCTTGGTCAATGATATATTCAGGTCTAAATGCATAGCCCACTTCCTTTTCGAAGCGTTCAATTACATAAGGACTTACAGATGCTGAATATCCATACCAGTCAACGAACTTTTCACGTGCTAAATCATCAAAGATTAGAGTGAACTGATGGAAGAATGTCGTGAAACGAATCACGTTTACATGTGGATGTTCCAAAATGAACTTTTCTAATCTCTTTAGTGTAAATTCATGAGAAAGAGGCTGTCTTACGTCAAATGTAATTTGCTTTTCGAAGTCTTTCCAATCATTTACCAATGCATTGTACATATGAACTGGATCCCACATGATGAATGCTAAGAAACTTACTGTATATTCATGATAATGCTTCGCATTGTTCACGATTACATCTTGTGTTTCTTCATCGTATGTCCAATCCGATACAACTTCACCAGTTGTACGGTCAACAACTTCCCAATACTTACGAATATCGTCTTGGTCATTTACCTTAAGCATATCCTTGTATAAATGATCCATTAGATGAATACGTAGTGTTGTATCAACGGCTGTATAGAATGAAGTCATAATGTACATCTGTTGAATTTCTTCTGGATGTGCCTTTGCCCATTCGTTTTCTTTTCTTGTTGTGTAATACGTCTTGTAGATCTTTTGATCTAAGTTCTTCAATTCTTCAGGAAACTCTGTTCCGTCACAATCTCTTAGAGCGTCCCCACCCCAACGTTCGATCATCTCCAATGTCTCTTTGACAACGTCGTGATCAGTTGGAATTGTAACTCTACCTGTTCTTTTCGTCATGATAAAGAATTCTCCTTTATTTACTTGCTAATAGTAGGGATAATACACCCTAAATTAAATGGTTTTATTGTTTCTTTTTTTAGATATCTTGCTATGGAATCTGTAAAAATCATAAAATTTCAGAAGAAAGAAGGAAGTGCTTACACACAACCTTCTTTTTTAAGATTCAAAAGGACTAAATACCTTCTTCTTCCTCTTCTTCAACTGCCATCATAGCCAATTCACTTTGCTTCTTCACTTTAAAGATATATTGACCAACAAGACCAAACGCAATTCCAACTAAACCAATCCATTGGAACACATTCAATCCATTCCGACGCAATGTCGTATCAATTTCCGTAATTTCAAGATTGTCTAACACAAGCTCTTGGTAACCACCAAAGTTCGCTTCCGCACCACTTGTACCTTGCAAGTCAGGTTCTACTTCCGTGGACTTAATACCAATCCAAGTTTCCCCATTCTTTGCACCAACAACTTCGAATTCATACGTCGCATCCTTCTTGCTACCCATAGCCATAGGAAGCGGTGTTACTTCTTCCTTACCAGTAATCTCACCGTTACCAACAACAACCCCATAGGTATCATTGGAACCAGCTTGATAGTCAAACTTCACTTTGTATGTATGACCTGGTAAGAATCTAAAGTTCTGAGGAATTGTACGGTAAGCAATCTCATTTGCTTGTACCAATCCATTGATCTTCACCGACCACATTGAATGTGGATCATTCTTTGTAAGAACATCATCCATCTTCTTCACATCCCAATCGGCCTGTGTATACGGATCATGACGTTCTGACAAGTGAATACGGTTATCTTCAACACCCTCAATTGGACCAACAACGAATGGATATAGACCCTGAACAGACTTCTCAAAGTCCTGTTTCAAGCCAACAACCACACCACGATTATCCTTCTTAAGAACCTTCATATCCGATTGCACAATACGAATATCATCGAAGTATGCCTTACCTTCTCCAGCACTCTTAGAAAGTGTCAATGTGACTTCACAATTCTTAGGCGCTGTAAAGTACGCATACATGTTTTGGAAGTAACTTGTACCATCCACCGTAGCAGACATATTGCTGTGGGTATAAGCCTTTACAAAGTTCTTCGCAACCGACTTCATCGTATAACGTTCATCGACTAGCTTACCATCCACACGTAGGGAAATCGCAGCCTTACTATCGGAACGATTATCCACACCAACCAATACCACATAAGGCATGTTTGGTTCTAAGTCCGTAAGTGTTTGTGTCAAAGAAACTTCGCCATCCAATGTAAGCATTGGATTTGAGAATTGAGATTTGGAAATCGTAGCACTACCACTACCTTCCTTCTTCCAATTCACTTCTAAGTTTTCTTCCACATCATTGAAGCTCGCATCCACAATGTGCATACCTTCGCTCCAAGTCACTTCAATACTTTCACTTGGTTCAACGGTTAATACATAAGGTGTCTTAGCCTTTGCATCAAGGGTTACTGTACCATCAACGACTTCAACAACCGTTTCATTCACTTTTCCATTTGGTGTTAGCTCATACATATAAAGTGTATTTGCTCCACTAAACGCATCCGTCAATGTCCAAGTTGTCTTACCACCAACAGTGTTAAAGTGATACATCTTAGCATCATTCACCTTTTCACCAGTTACACGATCCCAAACCCATGGAAGCAAGTAGCTTTCATCGCCTTCGATCATGCCATCACCAGATGCCACTTTACCATCTAACACAACAACACCATTCAATGTCATTGTACGATGACGATAATCTTCAGACGTTTCATCAACACTCTTACGTGTCACAACAACCGTATCGCTTTCATTGTTAAATGGATCTTCTTTCAAGGTAATTTCCTTGGCTGGATTCCACTTGTAATCATCATGATCACCAACAGCATCCACCCACTTTACAACTTGATAATGTTGCATAAACTTTGTCGATAAGTCATGGGTATATAGATTTTCGATGTATGCATCGTAATCATTACGCCCTTGCCATCCTTCAAAGTCCTTCATATTGTATCCACCGAGTAGTGGACAATTTGCTTCGCCTGCATAACTTGGGTAATCCCCAACCCATGCGTCTTTTTGATGGTTTCTTAAGAAACGCATCACTTCCGAGTTTTCACCCTTCCACTTGCTACCACCATAGGTTAAGTCCGTAGCCCAGTGTTGGAATGTAGAATCATACTCATTTGTAGCTCCCCATTCCGTACCTAAACGCCAACCTAAATCGTTGATCGTCTTCGACATCTTACGTGTTTCCCAAGCATCTTCCTTTGGACCAGATACACGGTTACCCCAAACGTCGACATAGATAAAGTCCATACGATTGCCAACAAGAGCCTTCAAGTCGTTAAAGCGATCCTTACGAGCCCCACTTGCAACATCGTATACACCATCAAGACCAATTCCTTGGTCAATCCAGTTCCAACCATACGTTAATGCACCATTTGCACGACGTACTGTATCTTCATTAAACGCCTTTGCTTCTGGATACATTTCTGACGCATTCACATGGACACCGAAACGAGCCCCATAGGCATTTCCTTTGTCCATCATGAAGTTCATATCCTCAGCACCACCAATGCGCTTACCAACATCGCCATAGTCCGGATGTCCTGAGTCATGTCCTTCGTTTCCATACCCCTTCAATAGAACAGATTGTCCTAATCCATCGGTATGAAGCGCTACTTTCTTAACGTTATCTAATGTTGTTAAGAATGGATTTTGTGCTTGTGAACCAAAGTTCATCGCAATACGCCAAGCAACTAATTCAGGAACTTCTTCACACTTATATGGATTATTCATAATCTTTCTAAATGCAATCGCTCCATCTTGCCATGTCACTTCACCATCACCATTCATGTCATCGGTAATAATGACCTTCATAGCCGGCATTTCCGTCACATCACATGTATAAGAATTTCCCTTTGAATCTTCCACAATGCGATTGTAATACCAATCCGCACTTGCTAGACCCAAACGAGTCACGTTCTCTTTCTTTCCAACTGTACTCTTCGTTGTCGCAAAGATACGTGTATTTCTACTACCACCTGCAACACCAGAATATGCTGCACGTCCTGTATGTTCGGAATTACTCCACATACCAGCACTTAAAATATCATTTGAAACAAATGCATACATGAAGTCTTCATTTGCAAGTTTCTTCATGTTCGCATCGACTGTATAGTACTCATCCCCTGACTTTGTTGTATCAGTTGACATCGTAGCACCCTTTAAATTCGCATGCTTACTCTTACTATTTACAGAAATCAAACTATGATCATCAAAACGAACGGTTTGAATCACAGTATCGTTATTCGATGCAATCTTTGTAATGTTGAAGTCTAATTCATTTTCAACAACCTTCATAGTCACATCAATGTTGCAGTCAATACTACCATCCGCATTTACAACATGCATGGCATAATTCGCTATATCTTCGCTAAATGTCGCATCGACGTCTTCCACCGCAATCGCTTCATCATTGATTACGATTTCATTCATTGCACTTTCTCTACCAAAGAACAACTTATCGCCTAACTTATATTGCTTTACATATGGGAAGGAAGAACCAACTTCTACTTCCATCACATCACTTGCAATGACAGTTGTTTCACCAGCCACGAGCTCTTCTAAGCAAAGTGTAGGCAACTCACAGCTTGCAAGTACATAGTTCTTAAAGGAATTAATGTAATACCCATTCAATGCAGCTGATACTTCTACAACGCCTTCTTTCACAGTTGTTGTATACACACCTTCCGCATTTGTTGTAACAACACTTCCAGCAACGCTTACTTCCACATCGCTCAATGCCTTACCACTCTTATCTACGACTTTACCAGTCACAAATAATTCATCATTACTCTTCACTTCTTGATCAATGTAGTGAATATTCTTTAACTTCACATCTGTTAAGTCACTCTTATACGCACCACAACGAATGGCAATCTTATTGCCTAATGCATCTTTAATGCCATCAAACTCTTCATGGTCAAAGACAACATTGCCATCTACCTTAAGAGTCATCTTCATATCAGAACTCCACATGATTTCTACATGTGTATCTGTATCATCGGCAGGAATTGGATAGCGTTCTCCACTGTACCAATCACCAGCACCTTCTTGATACTTCTGATAGAACCAACCAGCTAAGTCAAAGCCAACAAACATACCATTCATGTCTGTGTTGTATCCAAGATAGATTCCAAATCTTGCCTTAGAAGGTTCTTTTGCCTTTAAATCAAAGCTTACATACCCTGGCTTCTTAAAATCAAAGTCATGATCTAACACAAAGATTGCAGGCTTTGTGCCTGGGTTATTCCCATTTCCCAATGCGGAAGTTACATGCAAGTATTCTTCTTCCACACTTACATTCGCTTCTTCGTTTACTTTGTTTTCTTTTTCTTCGACCCAAGTCTCAACAATCGCATCACGTAGTGTACTTCCATCTACGATTTCTGCATCAATACTTGGAATCTTTGTAAGTACAGCTTCCCCATTTACCGCAACGGTTTCTTCAAATGGTTCATAGCCCTTTACACTTACTACTACCTTTACTTCATCCTTGTCGGTTGTAAATGTTACTACACCATCGTTATTTGTATAACGAACATCTTCATCAACAAGTACTTTTCTTCCAGCTAATGGCCCGTTTCCACCAACTACCTTCACGGAAGCAACTTCACCGTCCATAACGGTCATATCGAAGTCCTTTAAAGAAGCTTCGGTATACTCATTTACAGCCGATCCACACTTAATCGCAATATTATGTGTGAGTTTGTCTTTCATGTCATTGAAGTCAACATCGAAACAAGTTTCGCCATCCACCTTCAACGTAGCGACACCATCTTTTGTCCAACTAATTTGAACAAAAGTGTCCACATTTGCCGTAGGAACAACGTGACGTTCACCATCGAACCATTCACCGTCCCCAGCCATATATTTCTGATAGAACCAGCCTTCACGGTCAAATCCAATGAAGAGACCATTTCCAGCATCGTTGTACCCTAAATAGATACCAAAACGACTCGTTTCACCGTCAGTCGTCTTGAATGTAAAGTCAAAATGACCATCTTTCGTGAAATCGAATTGGTTCTCATTTACGAACATTGCCGGCTTATCTGCAGGATTATTCCCATTAAACGCACTCGATTGCACGTGCAGATAACCACTTGCCATTTCAATATGCGCACCTTCACCAACAATGTATGCATCATCCATTACCCATTCTTCCACCATCGAAGCATCGTCGCCTTCCGCAACAACATTCAAACGGCTTGTAAGAAGCGTAGATGGAACAGCAAGCATTGCGGCTAAAGCAATCGAAACAGCCTTTTTAAAACGCAATTTCATACTTTTCCTCCTTCTTAAACCTTGTTAATAGTTTCTCTATTAACATGACCATTGTGCCGACAAACGCCTCTAAATACTTTCATATACTTGTCATGTATTTTAGTTAATTTGCTAAATGTAAACGCTTTTAACAAGATAAAAATACACAAAATACGACAACAAAGCCACATTCAAATGTAAAACCTCAAGAAATATAACTAAAACAATTCCTAAAACACAAACAAACATAAAAAACACCCCCAAGTTCCCTCAGGGATGTTCTTTCATACTAATCTTCGCGCTTTTTCAGCATTACAAACGCAACACCTAAAGCCACTACAAGACTTACACCATATCCAAATACATGCAATCCATCACCTGTACGTGGAATGATTGTAGTCTTTGTCTCTACTACAGGAGTAGAAACATTCTTACTTGCAGGTTTCTTAGGTTGACTTGGAACTACGACAACCTTAGAAGGAGTTTCATCCTTCACATCACCTACAACAACGAACTTCGAGAATCCTTCACTGTAGACAATCAATACATTACGGTTTGCGTCATGTTCAACTAGATCCTTATGAACAGGTTCAAGCACTGGATTTTCCGCTGTTCCTTCAACGTGGTAAACTCTGAGATTCACAGCATCCTTAAGATTCTTATCACTCAAATCAATTTCGAATACTTCACGTCTTGGGAAGCGGTGTAGCTCGTATTCTGTACCAGCATCCGCGTCTGATTCTTTTACTTTCACAAGAATCTTCGCTTCAACGACCAGAATCTCGGTTTTCATACCTTTCTTAGGTAGATCTTCTTTCTCTGCATAATCCTTAAGTTTACCATTAAGTAATGTTGTCTCTGTTGTCGTCAATTTTGGCTTTTCCGTTTCCTTCACAGCCTTATCTTGATCAGTTACAACGCTTAACTTACGTTCAACCTTCTTGTTTTGTTCGCTTGCCTTAAGTACGGCGTCTTCTTCAGGTGTCAAGTTCACGCTTACTGACTTAAGTTCCTTCAAGCCTTCCACAATGTTGTCTCTCTTCTTTTCAGAAGTCCAAGAATGTTTCGTGTAATTCTTTCCTGCATCAGTTGTCTTTCCTGTTTCCTTACCAGCTTCAGGTTTCTTATCTGTTCCATCACCTTCGGTTCCAGTTGCAGGATCTTTTCCACCTGTTTCTGCACCAGTTGTTGGATCTGTTTCCTTACCAGTTGTTTCACCTTCGGTTGGTGTCTTACCAGCATCTGGTTTCTTTTCTACTTCTCCGCCTTCTGCAGGTTTCTTATCTTTTCCAGTGTCACCAGCTCCTGCACTTTCTTTTCCTGTTGCAGGGTCTTTTTCTTTACCAGTTGTTTCACCTTCGGTTGGCGTCTTTCCAGTTTCTGGTTGCTTTTCAGATTCTCCGCCTTCAGTAGGTTTCGTTTCTTTTCCAGTTTCACCTGTTCCAGTTCCTTCAGTTGTTTCGCCTTCTTTTCCAGGTTCTGGTTTCTTTTCACCTTCTCCACCTTCGGTAGTTGTTTCGGTTTCACCAGGTTTGCCTGTTTCGCCAGCTTCTGTACCTTCTGTTCCAGTTTCAGGTTCTGGTTTCTTTTCTACTTCTCCAGATCCAGTACCTTCGGCTCCTGTTTCAGGTTCTTTTTCTTTATCACCTGTTTCGGTTTCACCAGGTTTGCCTGTTTCGCCTGTTCCTGTACCTTCGGTTCCAGCTGCAGGATCTTTTTCTTTTTCAGCTTCTGGTTCCTTTTCTTCTGGTTCCTTTTCTTCTGGTTCTGGTGTTTCTTCAATCAATTCGATATGTAGGTTATCTAGTACAAAGTCTAAGTAACCACCGAACTTTGTTTGATTTGAAGGTTCACCATCTGATTTTTGTGTTCCTTGCATGTCTGGATTTGTCATTGTGGACTTAATACCAAACCATGTTTGACCACTTTCACTACCTGTGATTTCGAATGTATAGGTCTTTTCAGCACCTTTTCCCATTGCCATTTCTAATGGAGTTACTTGTTCACGACCAGTCGCTTCTCCATCACCTACAACAACTCCATATGTTCCATTCGAACCTTGTTGGTAATCAAAGGAAACTCTGTATTTCTTACCAGGTTCAAAGCGGAAGTTTTGCGGAATTGTTTGGAAGGCAATTCGACCTCTACGGTATAGACCATTGATCTTAATTGACCATGTTGAGTTTGGATCGTTCTTTGTTAGAACGTCATCCATTAACTTAACGTCCCATCCAGCTTGTGTAAATGGAGCGTGTTTTTCGGATAAGTGAATGCGGTTGTCTTCAACGTTTTCAATACCGCCTACGACGAATGGATAGAGTCCTTGAACTGACTTTTCAAAGTCTTGATTCAAGCCAGTTATTTCACCCTTGTCATTCTTCACAATCACATCCAAATCAGACTTCACAACACGTACATCATCGAAGTATGCCTTTCCTTCTCCGGCTTCCTTCGATAGTGTTAGCGTTACAGCCTTACCATCACTTGGAGCCGTGAAGTATGTATACATGTGTTGGAAGTAACTTGTGCCATTTGTTGTAGCACTGTTTGTATTGTGTGTATATGCCTTAACGAAGTTTTTCGCAATTGACTTTGTCGTGTAGTTTGAATCAACCACTTGACCATCAATCTTGATTGTCATCGCAGCCTTTGAATCAGAGCGGTTATCCACACCGACTAACACTACGTATCTCTGATTTGCTTCTAGATCTGTGAGTGTTTGTGTCATGGACACTTCGCCATCAAGCGTAAGCATTGGATTTGAGAATTGAGACTTAGAAATAGTCGCATTTCCGCTTCCTTCCTTCGTCCAGTTTGTTGTTAGAGAGGATTCTACATCATTGAATCCAGCATCCACAATGTGCATCTTTTCACTCCAAGTAATTGGCACATTGCCACTTGGTTGCTTTGTTAGCACATAAGGCGTATTTGCTTCCGCGGTAAGTGTTACTTGACCACCTACAACCGGAATTTCTTTTTCTTCGACCTTACCATTTGCAGTCAACTTATACATGTATAGCTTATCTGCAGTCTTAAAGTCATCTGTTAATGTCCAAGTAGAAGTACCTGCAACAGAATTGAAGTGATAAAGCTTCTTCTTCGCATCTTCAACGCGTTCACCTGTTACAGGATCCCATACCCATGGTAGTAAGTACTTTTCATCACCAACATTTTGTAGATGACGTGTTTCATTTGTATTTGCACCACCACCATAAACAAGCTTACCTTCAAGTACCACAACATCATTTAACTTCATCGTACGATGACGGAAGTCAGGCGATTTAATATCGGTACTCTTTCTTGTTACTACGACAGTTTCTTTTGGATTGAATGGATCATCCTTTAATGTAATTTGTTTTGTCGGATTAAAGGTAGTTACACCTTCGGTATTCGCATCTTCCCACTTTGTAACTTTGTAGTGTTGTAAGAACTTAGTGGATAAGTCATAACGATATAGATTCAAGATATATGCATCGTAATCGTTACGTCCTTGCCAACCTTCAAAGTCCATCATGTTATAACCACCAAGAAGTGGACAGTTCGCTTCACTTCCGTAGCTATAGAAGTCACCAACCCAAGAATCCTTTTGGTGGTTTCTTAAGAAGCGGATTACTTCCGAGTTTTCACCCTTCCACGTTTTACCACCATAGGTTAAGTCAGTTGCCCAGTGTTGGAATGTCGAGTCGTATTCATTTGTAGAACCCCACTCTGTACCTAAACGCCAACCTAAGTCATTAATTTCTTTGGAAAGCTTACGAGTAGCCCAACCATCTTCATAACGACCAGAGAAACTATTTCCCCATACATCGACATAGATGAAGTCCATGTTGTCTTCCACTTGATCTTTCAAGGCTTTAAAACGGTTTGCACGATCGCCGCTGCCAACATCATAACCACTATCTAGACGTACAGCCTGGTCAATCCAGTTCCAACCATATGTTAAGTTTTGGCCACTACGAAGAATTAGATCTTCTTTAAACTCCTTAGCTTCTGGATACATTTCCGAACAGTTTACATGCACACCAAAGCGAGCACCGTAATTCTTACCGTTCTTCATCAAGAAGTTCATGTCATCTGCTCCACCGATACGCTTACCAATGTCGCCATAATCAGGGTGACCAGAGTCATGACCTTCACTACCATAACCCTTCAATAGAATGGATTGTCCTAATCCATCGGTATGAAGCGCTAC
>JAHHRC010000209.1 GCA_020026035.1 Erysipelotrichaceae bacterium
TTAACTTAGAACCATTTGGACGAAGTTTCCCATTCCAAAGTTCAGCTTCTGCAAGTATTTGCTTTGCTTGATTACTCGTTAAAGGATAGTCTACACGAGCCCCATCATGTGAGTTTGGATTTCCAGCGCTTTCTTCCTCTTTTTGATTCCCAAATACCTTGAATTTAATAGGATCAGGTACATGTTCACTTGTCGCAAGTGCTGTTGGAAAGCTTAACTTTGTCGCTTCTGCGTAATTTGAAGCTGCTTGATTAGCCACAAATACAGCGATTCTTCCATGATTTTCTACAACTGTCGCATATCCTGTCGCATTATCCTTTGTGACTGGTTCAAACACCTTAAGATTTGGGTCATTTGCATCTGCTGCTGGTGTAGCTGAAAATGTCCGAGCTTCCTTCACTACAACAGGTGGGAATGCTGCTGGTTGTTCTTCTTCGGATGTTTCTTCTGTAGTAGTTTCAGCTGGTTCTTCACCTTGTGCTTCTTCCGCGTTTAAAGGAGCTTCATCAGTTGCTGGTGTTGCATCTGCTGGAGCTTCTTCTATCGGTGTTGTTTCTTCTGTATTTTTCTCAGCTTCATTTACTTCAGAAGTAACTTCTGCTGGTGTTGGTTCTGTTATTTCTGGTTGATTGTTATCTGCTTCTTCAGCCAATGGTACTAGAGGTTGTGCAACCAATGTACTAGCCATAAGAACGGATAAACTCTTTTTATACTTTTTCACTGCCATACTCTCTACCCTTTCAGAAGTTAACGGATGTAAAACAATCCATTAACATCGATTTAAAACGTCCAAATTGTATCAGAAAAAAAACAGTTAATCTATCCTTATGCTTTAAATTCTTTAACAGTTTCTAACATACTTATCACATTATTTACACTATATTCGCTTTAAATCCGTATCACTTCCCATCTTTTGTTAAAAATATGTATCACATATTTCAATTACTCCAAAACACTTTTTCACGAAAAAAGACACCAATTCCGTTTCTTGGAATCGATGTCTTCTTCTCTTTTATTTCTCACCAAATAAATCAATTGGTTCAATACCATCCTTGAAGATTGATTTTGGCCCAATCACACAACTCGCAGCCTTCTTCATACCTTCTTCGTATTGTTTCGAAAGACTCAATAAGTCTTCCTTTTGAATCTCTAACATACCATCACGATATGCACATAGATCTTCATAGGACAATTGACGCATCCACTTCGCATCTGCTCCAGACAAACGAGCAAGCGGTGTACGCAATGGTTCACTTGCCGCAATTGTACCAATAACATACGAATCTAACTTTTCATCGCTATTCGCTAGACTTTCAATAAAGTTGTAACCATTCTTAAATGTCTCTAAAGACTTATAAGGAGTCGGATCACGATAAGACATACAAGTCGTACAAATGTTACCACCTGCACTTAGACTCGTACCATACGCTCCACCCTTTACACGCACTTCATTCCACAAGTACGCATAGGTCATAATCTGCCCTAACACTCTTGCATGGCCAAGATTTTCAAACGAATCATCTTCCATCTTAAAGCCCATTGCCGAATAACTCACTTCGGAAGGAATCACATACGCTTCTTCCATATCCTTAAGCAGTGGATAACTTACAAGTGCATCGTTAAAGTCCACACTCTTTAGTCCTTCTAACAACGTATCAAGTGCTCCAGTATAAGCTTCATTACTAATACTTGCCTTACAACGTTGACGCGAGAAGATCACTTCCTTATATA
>JAHHRC010000210.1 GCA_020026035.1 Erysipelotrichaceae bacterium
AAATCGAAAAAGATTGCCGAACAAAATGCGGCCCACAATGCGTTTGAAAAAATGGTTCGTTAAAATAATAAGAAAACAGGGGAATGCTCTCTGTTTTTTTAACCCGATGGATGTTAATAGGAGGTAAAGCGATGAGTGTTGTATTGAAAGAATTGTTCCAAGAATCTTTTCCAAATGAGTTTTCTTGGATGGAAGAAATCCAGGTAACACGTGTTCGTTTCTATAAAGCGAGTAATAAGATGGAATTGTTTATTCAAACAAATACACCATTACTCTATGAACAATACCAAGATCTTATTAACCGCATGAAAGAGATGTGTGGTTGTAAGACGGTTCTTTTTGTCGATGCGAAGAAACAAGAATTGAGTCAAGATGAACTTTATAAATACTTACAAACCTTCTATCGCCTAAAGGGTGGATGTGATTCGTTGATTTCTGCATCAACCTTGTATGAACAAGTGGCGAATCGATTGACCTTCCAATTCTTAAGTGAAAAAGACTTAGAAATTGGCGCAAGGTTATTAAGTGATGTGACAAGTTATTTAAATACCATTGGGTTAAATGGCATTGCGGTCGATGGAAAGTTATTAGAAGTTGTTCCAATGCGAGAAATGCCAATGGAAACCGTTCCCTATGTAGAACCAGCAAAACCGGTTGTAGAAACACCGGTAAAAAAGGCAAACAACTATCCAAAACGAAGTGCAAAGACCTATACGGAAATTGCTTTAAAGGATGTTGAAAATCCAGAAGATCGCATTCAGTTTGATGGAGAAATCTTTAAGGTGGAAGAAATTGAAATCAAAAAGCGCGATATGATCATTCAAACATTATCGATCTTTGATGGAACAAGTGCCATCAATGTAAAACGCTTTGAAGGAAGAAACTTCTCAAGAGAAGTATTAAGAGAAGCGAAGGTTGGCGATTATGTACGGGTATTTGGTTCGATTTCCTATGATAAGTATGCAAATGATAATGTCTGTCTAGCGGATTCTATGGAAACGTTAGAAAAGCCAAAGATTGTAGATGATGCAAGTACGAAGCGTGTTGAATTGCATATGCATACGAAGATGAGTGAAATGAATGGGGTATGCAGTGGTGCAGAGTGTGTGAAGTATGCCTATGAGCTTGGACATGATGGCATCTGTATTACCGATAATGTCGATGTACAATCACTTGTAAAAGCCTTTAATACCGCTTCGTCGTTAAAGAAAAAGAACCCGGATCGACCATTTAAGGTTGGGTTAGGTTGTGAGATGCAAATGGTGAATTACCATTTAAATCCAGTTCGTAATGGCTTAGATGTTGCCTTAGATGATGCGACCTATGTTTGTTTTGACTTAGAAACAACAGGTCTATCGTGTCATTTTGATCATATCATTGAATTTGGTGCGGTGAAGATGGAACGTGGCATGCAGGTTGGACAAATGCAAATGTTCATTAAGCCTCCAGTGCAAATTCCACCATTTATTACACGCACCACAAATATTACAAATAACGATGTGGCCAATGCGAAAACATTTGAACAAGCCATTGATGAAATCTTAGCCTTTATTGGAACCGATGTCTTAGTGGCACATAATGCGACCTTTGACTATCACTTTATCAATGCCGAATTAAAACGCATTGGAAGAAAGCCAATCACAAACTGTGTGATTGATACCCTTGACTTAGCAAAGGGAATTCTAAAAGACCGTAAGTATTACCGTTTAGGAATGCTTTCAAGAAA
>JAHHRC010000211.1 GCA_020026035.1 Erysipelotrichaceae bacterium
TCGGCTTAAGAATCTCATTTGGAACTTCACCATTTCCTTTATGTACATACGTAAAGTGAATCTTAGATTTCTTTTTAAAGCCAATCGTACCCACTACATGAAGATCTTCTGTACCAAATGTACCAGGATTCAAGGCATCAAACGCCTTACCATTCACATGGTATGACTTCAACACCCAAGCCCCTTCGTTATCTTCATCAACAATCGACTCTCTCATAAAGTCATCAGGAACTACTACATTCATTCCCTTTGTAAACGTCATAGCACTTACTTTCGTATTAAACGCATCAATTGCGTCTAGGTACGTTTTCAACGCTTTCTTATCTTCAGGAACACCCTCTTCAAAGTCATACGACCATTTCAATGTATGACTGTTTGGCACAAAGCGATATGTACCAAATAATTCTTCGTCACGATATAGTTCCGTAATTGGGGCTTTCGGATTAAACTCTTTATCACTGTTTAATTCAAATCCATCAAACATCCAATTACCATCGTTGACTTTATCTTCAACCTTGTGTGCATCCGGTAACGGTATTTTATTGTTGTAATGTTTATGGTGCCCAGTTGTTTTATTAAACGTCACTACATCGTCTACAACAATCTTCTTAAGTTCATCTGGTAAACTTTCATCAGGTAAATCTAACTTTTCACCCTCATCGTCAAACAAATTATAGGAAAGCGTTACATTATGATATTCTGGTTTATACTCAAAGTGCAGTTCAATCTTTCGATTTTCCCATACTTCTTCTTTCTCACCAGCATCATTCAACCGCTCGATTGGCATTACGGTATATCCATCAGGGAAATCGCGTTCTTCCCCATTTATGCGATATCCCTTAAAGTACCAATCGCATAAATTATGGTTTGTAATACTTTTATTTTTATCTTCCTGGATGAACTCTTTTTTCGCTATTTTATCTCCGTAATATACTTCTTTATAGTCACTATTAAAGTCATCAATCTTCCAATAAATCGCATCAAACATTAGAGGTGGATTAAATTCGCGCTTTTCAACCGATTCACCTAACTCGTGCCAAGTTAATTTCATTTCTAATTGAATCGCTGGATACTTCTTCCAAACACCTTCGTACGCATCCACATCAAGTTCTAGCATTTCTTTTGTTGGGTCTTCGATGATTGATGTAGAACCTTTTCTTCTCCACCCTTTGAATACCCAAGCATTTTTATTTGCCTTATCCTTCACGATTTCCTTATTGACGTTAGGGAACTCCACTACATTACCCGGAATTAAAGATGCGATCTTTTTACTTGGCGTACCAATGACTGTAGGTAATTCTTGTCCATCATTAGACACATATTCAAAAGAGACATCCTTTGCATGTGGAGTTAATTCAAACAATCCAATCACATTATGTGGTTTTGTGATTGATCGAATCTCTGTAATCTTAGGTGCAGCATTATACGCAACTAACGTATCATCTACGCCTTCTGCATCCACATACCCTTTAAACGACCATTCCCCCTCAGGCGTTGTAAAGGTTTTTGCATTAGACGGAATTTCAGGCATCGTTACAATTCTAAAACGATCCTTATCCTTCCCAGTTTTAAGATTAAATTCATCTCTTTTTGCGCCAACAACTTCTGTTAACACACCCGGTGTTGCCCCATTAAAAGTAAGATTTCCGTACATCAATTTATAATCTAAATGCACATCATATAAATCCTTCTCTGCAATCATTTTAAACACA
>JAHHRC010000212.1 GCA_020026035.1 Erysipelotrichaceae bacterium
TTCCTGCGAATCCAAAAAGAAATCAAACTGATCAGCCGAATAAATCGCATTTCGATTCTTAAAACAAATGCAAAGAAGAAGTACGAACGTTAAGAAGATCTTCACGATACCAAACAGCCAGTTCTTTCTAAGTAAATATTTAAGTTCCATACCGATTCCATCCTAACTTAGCAATTGGCACATACCGATGCACTACATAATTCAAAAGACCCAGCAAAATCGTATAACGCAACACAAATAAATAAAGACCAAACAACGTATCAAGCCACGCATCAAATAAGAAATCAAAACACAACTTCCCAATCTCTAATTGATAAAACACACAACAAGAAACCACAAAACAAACAGACGTCAAAAGCCAATACGAAACCATCAAACGAAGTGTCACCTTTTCAATCGAATTTCCTAAAAACTTCATCACCATCAACTCTTTCTGGTTTTTTAGATAATACACAATACTTAACAACAAAAAGGCACCACTCAAGTAATAGAACTGCAACTTTTGTTCAAAAAGCACATCATTCGTAATTGTTTTTGTCTCAAATTCTCCATTAACATATGCACCATGATGTAGATCAACATTTGTTAACAACTGACAATTCGCAATACCTTCCATAACTCCATCTTTCTGATAGTCAAAGCTCTTTAAATTGATAAATTCAAAATCCGTATACGGAACACCAAGTGCACCATCCTCCTTCTTGCTCAACGCATACCTCGTAGAACTTTCATACACTTCTTCGTCAAACATTTGACCACTTCTAAGCGGAATCGACCATCCCCCACCACGATCATACACAGCGAAGGAGTTCCATCCCGTCCTTGCTAGAATGGTAAATGTATCCGTTTCGTTTTCATGAGCCGCAATGATTTCCTCAACACTATCAAAGAACTCACTCAACTCTGAATTCGTATACTCATAAATCTTCTGATCATTCATAAATCCAACATTCGCATACGCTTCATATTGTGATTCAATACCAACAAACTCAACATAGATGAGTGATAGAAAGAGAACAATGCTTATCATCGAAAATAAGCATTGTTCCACTACTAGTTTCTTTCTCATTGCACAGTACGATACCCTTCGACACGCGGTTTTCTCTGACCTGTCGTGTGACAATACGGCTCATCTCTTTTTAAATATTGTGATTCATGGCTCCAATCACTATAGACTCTATCCATCACATCGAAACAAGCTTTTCCAGGTTCACATTGTTGATCGTAGACAGATAGCGCAGAGAAATAATGTTGTATCGATTGATCAGACGTAGGTACATTTGAGCGTACATTCAATCCAACACCCGGGCGACTAAAATCAGTGAAATCACGAACTTTGCCAACTGTATAGCGCGCGTGCACTGGAATTGAAATAGCTAAGTACGAAATCAATAAACTTGAAAACAACAGTTTCTTAACAATTTTCATAAGATTTCCAGCAAGAGAAGTTCTCTTACTATTCTCCTTTCTTCACGTACGAATTTGATTCTCGAATACGCACAAATTATTTACGTATCCTTTCCGCATTCTAGTAACTAGAACGAATTGAAACTGTCTCCGTTAAGATACCTTGATACATAGATACAGTCTTGTAAAACTACTTTCATGGTATCGCCCCTTTCTTTACATTAATGGTATTTATTTTTCATCATCTTTTCAATAGATTGAATAAAATATAAATACTTTTAATGGAACAGGC
>JAHHRC010000213.1 GCA_020026035.1 Erysipelotrichaceae bacterium
ATCCAGCCTTTTTCCATTGTGTTACAATGCGTGTTTTATGTTCTGGTTGAACACGTGCATAGACAGAAATTTGATCATATACCTTGGCATACTCTTCATCACTCATCTTGCTTAATGCAACACCTGTTAATGCCTTTTGACCTTCTTTTAAAATACCTAATTCTTTGGCAATTGCTGTAGCTGTATCTACATGGTCACCCGTAATCATAATTGGACGAATTCCAGCTGATTTACATTCTTCAATCGCTACTTTTACTTCTGGTCGAATTGGATCCATCATACCAACTAAGCCAACAAAGCATAGATCATTTTCAATTTTTTCTGCACTGACATCGTCGATCATTGCATCATACGACTTACAAGCAAGGGCTAATACACGTAAAGCCTTATCTGCCATTTCTTTATTCTTAGAAAGGATTTCTTGTTTCTTAGAATCGGTAAAGGCCACAACCTTTCCATCTTCCATACAAGTCGTACAACGATTGAGAATGACATCTGGTGCACCCTTTGTGTATTGCATAATGCCAGTTTCTTCTTGATGAATCGTAGACATCATTTTACGCATCGAATCAAATGGCGCTTCCCCAATACGAGGATTTTGTGCCACAAGATTTGTTTTTACTAAATTTAAACGATTTGCCCATTCAACAAGTCCAACTTCCGTTGGTTCGCCAATAACAATTCCATCTTGGTTTAACTCTGCATCACTACATAAGGACATTCCCTTTGCAAGTAACGTTTCATCGCCAACAAAGTCAACGACGGTCATTTTGTTTTGCGTTAGCGTTCCTGTTTTATCCGAACAAATAATTTGTGTACATCCAAGTGTTTCTACCGCTGTAAGCTTTCTTACAATGGCTTTCTTCTTCGACATGTTTGTAACACCAATCGATAATACAACTGTAACGACCGCTACAAGTCCTTCTGGAATTGCCGCTACTGCAAGAGATACAGCAATCATAAAGGAACTTAATACCGTTTCAAAATCAAATGAACCAGATTGCATCACTTGTACAACAAAGACAAGTAAACAAATGCCTAGTACAACTTTTGTTAGAACCTTACTTAATTGGTCCAACTTCATTTGTAATGGGGTTTTCCCATCTTTGGCATCTTCTAACGCTCCAGCAATCTTACCCATTTCCGTTTGCATACCAGTCGCACATACAACCGCTTTGCCACGACCATAGCTAACCGAAGATCCCATATAGACCATATTCTTACGATCTCCTAAAGGAATCATATCTTCTTTAAGAGATAGAACCGCTAACATCTTTTCAACTGGTACCGATTCTCCGGTTAAAGCAGCTTCTTCGACTTTTAAGCTTACACATTCAAGCAAACGTGCATCCGCAGGCACTGCATCCCCTGCTTCTAATAAAATGATGTCTCCTGGAACTAATTCACTACTTGCCACAACATCAATTGTTCCATCGCGTAAGACACGACTTGTCGCAGCAGACATTTCTTGTAAGGCTTCAATCGCCGCTTCCGCCTTACTTTCTTGTAGTACCCCTAATACCGCATTAATAATGACTACCGATAGAATGATAATGACATCAATATAGCCACCACCTTCATAGTAGGCTAATGCCCCACTAATCAATGCGGCAACGATTAAGATAATAATCATCGGATCTGCCATTTGTTCTAAGAAGCGAACAAACTTCGACTTTCCTTTTTTTGCCT
>JAHHRC010000214.1 GCA_020026035.1 Erysipelotrichaceae bacterium
CCTAACTTAATATCGGTACCACGACCCGCCATATTAGTCGCAATCGTAACACTTCCAACATGCCCAGCCTTGGCAATAATTTCCGCTTCTCTTAAGTGATTCTTCGCATTCAACACTTCATGCTTAATCTTCGCCTTCTTAAGTAACGAAGAAATTAAGTCAGACGTTTCAACGGCAATCGTACCAACAAGAACCGGTTGTCCTTTTTCATGACGCTCTTTCACTTCACGAACAAGCGCTGCATATTTCATATCTTTACTTGCAAAGATGACATCTGCTTGATCAATACGTGCAATCGGCTTATGCGTAGGAATTACATACACAAGCATATTGTAAATATCTAAGAATTCTTCTTCCTCCGTCTTAGCAGTACCTGTCATACCACCAATCTTGTTAAACAAGCGGAAGAAATTTTGATACGTAATCGTTGCAATAACAGATGTTTCTTGGCGAATGGAAATGCCTTCCTTCGCACATACCGCTTGATGCAATCCATCGGACCATTCACGACCCTTCATCAAACGACCGGTATTTGGATCAACAATATGAATCTCATCATTTTCTTGATCCACCACATATTCCACATCCACACTCATTGTGTAGTTTGCCTTCAATGCTTGATTGATGCGGTGCAACAATTCGGTATTTGCCATGTCATACAAGTTTTCCTTACGGAATGCACGTTGTGCCTTGTTAATACCTTCTTCGGTTAGTAAGACCGTCTTTGTCTTAACATCCAATTCGTAATCCCCATGGATCACAAATTCACCAATCGCTTCTTCAGTTTCACCCTTGGCAATGCGTTCCTTCTTTTCTTTTTCAAAGGCTTCTTTTAGTGCTTCTTCTTCGTCTTCACTATAGATTGGACGTTCTACTAAACGCTTTACAAAACGATCTGCTTGTAAGTACAAGTTCGCTGTTTGTTTCAAGCCACCTGAAATAATCAAAGGTGTACGCGATTCATCAATTAAAATCGAGTCAATTTCGTCAATCAACGCAAAGTTCAAATCGCGTTGTACACGATCCTTCGCATCCTTGACCATGTTGTCACGAAGATAATCAAAGCCAAGTTCCGAGTTTGTGGAATACGTAATATCGCAATCATACGCCGCACGCTTTTGCGCCGCTGTTAAATCACGCTTATTAACACCAACTGTTAAACCTAAGAATCTATGAATCTCACCCATCCAAGCCGCGTCACGTTCGGAAAGATATTCATTGACTGTAATAATCAAAACACCCTTACCACTCAAGGCATTCAAATACACCGGCATAACCGAAGTCAATGTCTTACCTTCACCAGTCTTCATTTCGGCAATGTCACCATCATGAATGACAACACCACCCATCAACTGTTCATGGTATGGATACTCATTTAAAACACGACGACACGCTTCACGCGCAGTCGCAAAAGCTTCCACTAAGATATCATCCAATGTCTTACCTTCCGCTAATAATTGACGCAAACGAACTGTTTCATTCTTCAACTGTTCATCGCTCATTTGTTGATATGTATCGCTTAAAGCTTCAATTGGAGCTACACGCTTCTCCAAATTTTTAATCCTTTTTCCGTCTACGTTAAACAGACGATCAAAAATATTCGCCATATTAAAACCTCTTTTTCATTTCACTAACTCATTTATTATATCTTTTAAACCACCATTCCACAAGAAAACAACCACAATCA
>JAHHRC010000215.1 GCA_020026035.1 Erysipelotrichaceae bacterium
AAGAACAGGAGTAAGAATGGATGTATACAATGGACATCCACCCGACCAACCATAGGCAGGTACTTTACTTGCTTGAATGATTGGTGTTGCGTCAAGTTTTTCAAATGCCGGTACAAACAACGAAGAAAGGACACGATACCATTGAATTGGTTGTAATGTGCTTGTGATAGATACATCCGTTGTTTGGAATCTTGGCATACTAGTCACAAGATATGCACAAGGTAGTAGGATGAACGAACATAAGGCAATACCAAGTGTGATACATCCGGCATATTGTATTGCACGTTTTAAAATTGTTTGAAGAGTTTCATCACTATGAACAAGCAGATAGCGAATAATTGTGTAGATTGATAAAAATGGAAGCAGTAAGAATAAGAGATAATAGTTTGTAATACCGGTTAAGGCAATGGAACTTACGACACCAATCCATTTACGATCTTGAATAAAGCATTCGGTGTAATACAAACAAAGCGGGTATAGAAGAAAGAGGGTTTCTAATTGTTCGGCTTGTAAGTAGAAAAAGGAATAGGCACTAAACGTGATCAGTAGAGCACCAATTAGTGAGCCATAGCGATGCTTAGATGTTTTATACAGCCACAAATCACTTACGTAGAAACAACCTCCCATAATGACAATGTGGAAGACTAAGAAACTATAGATGAGAAATGATTTTGGTAGTAATGTGGCTAGCCAAAAGAATGGGTTGCTTAAGAAATAAAAGATGTAAGCAAAACTATTCATTCCAAGGCCTAAGGAAGGTGCGAATTGGCCGAGTGTTCCATTGTGTACGGCTTCGTATCCACCAACCCAAAGTTTATAGTTGATTTCAAATGAGTCACCAAAATACAATAAATATCCATGATTCCCAATGATTACAGTAGAGAAGGATAGGATTGCAATCAATGCAACAAATAGGTAGATTCTTCGATTTTGTTTGATGTGTTTTTGCATGAAAATACTCCTTAACGATGGTGCTATTATACTATAAAAGTGGTATGTAGACTTTAAGATGGTGATTAAAACAATGGAATCGTGTAATATAGATGTGAAATGATTTGGGGGAAAAAAGTATGAACGTATACGATTTTGATAAAACAATTTATGATGGAGATTCAACGGCTCACTTTATTTTCTATACCTTTAAGAATCGACCACTGACCTTAATTACAATACCAAGAATATTGATTTGTAGTATTTTGTATGTGTTACATATCATGCCAAAGCTCACCTACAAACAACAATTGTATCGGATGTTTTTGTATGTTGGACGTATGGATGAATTAGTGGAATCGTTTATTGAATCACATAAAAAGAATATCAAACAGTGGTATTACGACCAACAAAAAGAAGATGATTTGATTATTTCAGCTTCACCGGAATTTATCATTGTGCCATTTTCAAAAGCGATTGGCATTCAACATGCGATGGCATCAAGAGTCAATGATCAAAATGGGCAATACGATGGCATTAACTGTCATGGAGAAGAAAAGGTGAGACGCTTCTATGAAGCTTATCCAAATGGAGTCATTGAAGAGTTTTATTCTGATAGTCGAAGTGATACGCCACTTGCAAAGATTGCGAAAAAAGCTTTCTTAGTAAAAGGCAATCAAAGAAAGCCTTGGTAATGCGTTATGAATGTGTTATCCATTCCATTTGCAGAAGTTGTTGTTGGGAGTTGTTTTCT
>JAHHRC010000216.1 GCA_020026035.1 Erysipelotrichaceae bacterium
GTCCCAAACACCTATACTCATGCAAAAAGGAGAACCTTATGAAAAAGAAAAACGTGATCAACTTAATCCGCTACCATGCCGACAACAACGAAGCAGGATTCCGCAAAGAAGCCTACATCATCGCCGAAGAATTCGAAAAAATTGGCGATAGCGAACTAGCCGAATACATCATGGGTTTAATGGCATGTACCAACACCCTTATTCCAACCTTTGAAAACAACGACACCTTCTTTGAACGACTCCCGCTCTTTGAAGAACCACTATTACTCCCAACAAAAATCAATCTCGACCTACAGGGAGTCATAAACGCCATTCACAGTAACCTAGGCATACATACCTTCCTCTTCCAAGGTAATCCTGGAACCGGAAAAACCGAGGCCGTAAAACGCCTTGCCCTCACACTAAACCGTGAAGTCTTCGCCGTAAACTTCGCATCCATCATCGATTCAAAACTTGGCCAAACACAAAAAAACATCGCTACACTATTCGAAGAAATAAACGCTCTACCACAACCAGACAAAGTCATCATCCTCTTCGATGAACTCGACGCACTCGCTTTAGATCGTACCAACCATAACGACCTAAGAGAAATGGGCCGAGCTACTTCAAGTCTACTTAAAGGCTTTGACCAATTACACGAAAACGTCATCCTCATCGCCACAACAAACCTCTATGACCACTTCGATGAAGCTCTACTAAGACGCTTTAGCTCAACCATCAACTTCAACCAATACGACCAAGAAACCCTCCTGGAACTTGCCGAACGCTTCCACGACTACTACCTCAACAAACAAAGCATCGCATCCCGCGACATCCGTCTCTTCCGCAAAATCATCCAACTCCAATCTCCAATTCCAAATCCTGGAACCTTAAAAAACATGATCAAAAGTTCCATCGCCTTCAGTGACAAAGACGACCCAAAAGACTACCTACGTTGCCTCTATACAGCCATCACCAACCAAACACCAGACAACCTCCAACAACTCAAAGACCAACACTTCACACTAAGAGAAATAGAAATCCTAACCAAAAAACCAAAAAGCACAGTTTCTCGCAAACTAAAAGGCATCACAACCATCGACTCTTAACGCAAAAGGCTCCACAACGTTCAATCCGTTATGGAACCTTTTTTTCTTATAACAACAATTTCTTACCACTCAATACCATTGCAATAAGACCACTTAGACAAACAATACCGTACAAAACCAAATGCCCTTGATCACTTGTAGAAGGAACTTTCTCTTCCTTCACTTCCATCACAGCACTTGCCACAGCAACCTTCTTTTGTGGTTTCACTACAACTTCATTCGTAGTCGTCTTTTCGTCCTTCTTCTCCGACTTTTCTACAGTTTCTTCTGTAGTTGTCTTTTCATCACTCTTTTGTAGCTTTTCTACAGCTTCTTCTGTAGTCGTCTTTTCTTCAACTGCAGGAACAACGTCTTTCTTCGGCTCTACAAACTCCCAAACACCTTCATACACAGCATCCTTTTCTTCAAAGGAAAGCGTATTTGTATCCACAAAGGCATCGTGTCCAGCCTTTCTCCAACCTAAGAACTTCCAGCCCTCAACCTTCGAAGCTTTAGGAACACTTACAGTTTTCCCTGCAAATCCTTTCACTACTTCTACCGTCGGCTTAAGAATCTCATTTGGAACTTCACCATTTCCTTTATGTACATACGTAAA
>JAHHRC010000217.1 GCA_020026035.1 Erysipelotrichaceae bacterium
AAAGTATGCTTGCAAGTAAGGGAATTCATGTGTTGACCCATGTAGAACAATTAGGAATCTATAAAGATCGATGTGTGGATGTTTGTAAGATCGAAGAAGAGAAAGCTTTGTTAGAAAGCTTTGCAGTACTTGATCAAGACGCGAAACAAGCGATGGTTGCTTGTATTGAAGAAGTCAAGAAGCGTAAGGATTCGATTGGTGCGAAGATGGAAACCATTGTTGTAGGAATGCCGGTTGGTGTTGGTAGTCCGTTTTTTGATACGTTGGAAGGGAATTTAGCGAAGGCGATGTTTGCGATTCCAGCGATTAAGGGTGTTGAGTTTGGTTTAGGCTTTGGTTTTTTGCATGAATATGGATCAAGTGGAAACGATGCCTTTGTGTATGAAAGTGGTAAGGTTCTTACAAAGACGAATCACAATGGGGGAATTCTTGGAGGAATTAGTACCGGGATGCCGATTGTGATGAAAACGATTGTAAAGCCAACACCTTCGATTGGTGTTGTTCAAGAAAGTGTGGATGTTGTTAAGAAAGAGAATGTGCAATTGATGGTGAATGGACGGCATGATCCATGTATTGCAAGTCGCTTTGCTATGATTCAAACGAGTATGACATGTTTTGTATTATGTGATGTTTTACAGAGTATGTATGGTGAGGGGTATTGGCATGTCTAAGTATGGCTTGATCGGTCATCCTGTAAGTCAATCGGTTTCACCGTCGTTGCATCGACATTTTGTACAAGACATGGAGTATGAATTGTTTGATTTGTGTGAAGATGAGGTTGAAGCGTTTTTAGATAAGCGTGATTTTTGTGGGTTGAATGTTACCATTCCTTACAAAGAGAAGGTGCTTGAATGCTTAGATGAAGTGGATGATGCGGTTTGTAAGATTGGAGCTTGTAATACGATTGTGAATCGTGATGGGAAGCTTTGTGGGTATAACACGGATTATCTTGGTTTTTTGTATTTGTTAGACACAAATGGTATGGACTTAAATGGACAAACGGTTGCGATTCTAGGAACGGGTGGAGCTTCTAAGGCGGTTCGGTATGCGTTAGAGTCGTTTGCTTGTTCGGTGTATTTTGTAAGTCGAAGTAAGAAGAATGGCTGTTTGACCTATGAAGAGCTATATGAAAAGGCTAATTTGTTTACGTATATTGTGAATACAACACCGGTTGGTATGAAGGACGATAGTCGAGAGATTGTAGATCTTTCTTGTTTTAAACAACTTGTTGGGGTTGTGGATGTAATTGCCAATCCTTATCGAAGTCCTTTCTGTATTAGAGCGCATTGTTTGGGAGTGAAGTATGCAGGTGGCTATTCGATGTTAGTACGACAAGCCTATGAGGCGGATTTGTTGTTTACTGGAAGGGCGTTTGAATTTGTGGATATGCCGTGTAAGAAGAATCTTGTTCTAATTGGAATGCCAGGATCTGGGAAGTCGAGTGTTGGTAAAGTGGTTTCTAGGATGTTAGGGAAGCGTTTTATTGACTTGGATGATTTGCTTGTGGAAAAGATTGGTGATATAGCAGAATTTATAAAGACACATGGGGAAGATGCGTTTCGTAATGTTGAATGCAAGGTGTGTGAAGAAGTGTCAATGCTTACGGATTGTGTGATTGCAAGTGGTGGAGGTGTTGTGGAGCGTTATTGTTCCATGGTATACCTTATGAAGAATGGTTTTT
>JAHHRC010000218.1 GCA_020026035.1 Erysipelotrichaceae bacterium
TTGATTACTTACGAGATCATATGGTGCAAAACGAAGAAGACAAAGTCATGCGTGGGTTGCATGTTGTCTTACTGGATGAAATTGATTCGATCCTCATTGACGAAGCGAAAACACCACTTGTTATTTCGAATGCGACTGTAACCAATACAAGACTCATTCAATTTGCGGATGAACTTGCAAAGTATTTAAAACGAGATAAACACTATACCCTAAATCAACGTGAACAATCGGTAGTATTAACCGAGGAAGGAATCAAGGTATGTGAGCGAGCCTTTCAATGTGAAACGCTGTATGATTTAGACCATGTTGAAATCGTGCATCGAATCAATCAAGCAATGCGCGCAAACTATCTTATGCAAAAGGAAAGGGATTACCTAGTACGAGAAGATGAGATTTTAATCGTTGATGCAAATACGGGTCGAGTGATGGAAGGTAGACAATGGTCAGATGGGTTACACCAAGCGATTTGTGCAAAGGAAAAGATTGCGATTAAAGAAGAATCGGAAACCGTTGCGACAATTACCTATCAAAACTTCTTCCGATTGTACGATAAGATCTCTGGTATGACAGGTACGGCAAAAACAAGTGAAGAAGAATTCCGCGAAGTTTACAACATGTATGTCTTCACCGTTCCAACAAACAAGCCCATTCAACGCATCGATGCCCAAGATGAGCTCTTTGGGACAAAGCGAGCAAAGTATGCTGCACTTGTTAAAGATGTCATGATCCGTCATAAAACGGGTCAACCGATTTTAATTGGCACAAAAGATATTGATACAAGCGAGTTGTTGTCGAAGATTCTTACAAACAATGGGATTTCTCATACGATATTAAATGCGAAAAATGATAGTGAAGAAGCAGAGATTATTAAACATGCAGGGCAACTATACGCAGTAACCATTGCGACCAATATGGCAGGACGTGGAACGGATATCAAACTTGGAACAGGCGTACAAGAAGTTGGTGGCTTATGTGTTCTTGGAAGTGAACGCCATGAATCCAAACGGATCGATGATCAATTACGTGGAAGAAGTGGTAGACAAGGAGATGTAGGCTTTTCTAAGTTCTATTTATCACTGGAAGATTCTTTAATTAAACGTTATGGATCTGAATCATTAGAATCGGTTTTTGCAAGTCTTGGGGATGAGAAAGTGACGAGTAAACTTTTAACGAATGCCATCGAACAAGCACAAAAGCGTGTGGAAGGATTGAACTTCGATGCACGAAAGTATCTTCTTGAATACGATGATATTTTGCGCATTCAACGCGAAACAATCTATGCCCAACGCGACCACATCCTCAAAGAAAATGAATTAACATCCTTTATACAATCGATGATGCATCGTACGATTGAGGACCTTGTAAACTACGCGTATGAATGTGAAGATGTCTATAGGAGTATTTGTGATGCGTTACAAGAGTATCGGATTGAACTTGATGAAGAGTTGTATCAAGTATGGATTAAGGGTGGCAAGGGAAGGTTAATTGATCGATTAAGCTTGTATGTATGGCATGTCTATGAAACACGTGTTCAACATGTAAAACAATACTTATATGCCTTTGAAAAACCAATGATGTTAGATGTGTTAGATCGTTTATGGATTGAACAAATGAATCGGATGTTACATTTGAAAACAAATGTGCAGCTCAATTCCTATGCCAATAAGAATCCATTACA
>JAHHRC010000022.1 GCA_020026035.1 Erysipelotrichaceae bacterium
GCGTGATTTTCTTGTTTTAAGTGTGATTGGGCAATGTTTGAATTTGTTTGATTTGTTGGTGATTGATTTGTGGTGGTTTAAAAGAAGTAAGCGTGTGAGGTTTTCAAAGTTGATGGGGGATGAGTGGTATTGTGATACGTCGATGCATGTTGGTTCGTATGTTCGTGGTGTGTTGATGTTTGAAGTGGTGGCGTTGCTTGTTAGTTGTATAGAAAAAGTGCAGTTAGTCTGCACTTGGTTTTAAGGTTTTGATGAGTGTGTTTCCATTGTGGTCTTGAATGGATACGTGAATTGGTTCGGTTGGTAGGTCGAGTGTGATGGTGTTTGTTTGTTGGTTGATGGTGTGTGGTGTGATTGGTTCGTTTGTGGAGTTTGTGAGTTGTAGTGTGGAAAAGTCGACACCGGATTGATCGTCGAGGAAGGTGAGTTCGAGGGTTTCGTTTTGTATGTTGTATTGAATGGTAGGTGGTACTTCGTCGATGGAATGGATGTAGGTGAGTTTGGTTGCGGAGTGGTTGTTTATAAGGGTCATTTTGACTTTTAGTAGGCCGTTTCGTTTTGGTTGTAATAGGTATTGTTTGTTTGAGATTTGGGTGAGTGGTAGGGTTTCGCCTTGGATTGAGGCTTGGATGTCTTTTGTTGGTAGGATGTTTTGAATAGTGATGAGGTAGAGGTCATCTTGGTAGTTTTGTTGCTTGGTGAGGGTGATGCGTGGTTCGATGAGGTAAAAGGCTACGAAGAGGATTAGGAATAGGCTTGTGAGTAGGTTGAATAGGCTTACTCTTTTTTTCGGTTTGGTGTCTTTGGTGGTTTGGTTTTGGCGGTCGAGGTATTCTTTTTGGGTGATGTTGAGTGGTTCTAGGTTACATGTTACAAAGATCCATTTGAGGATGATGAGTTCTTCTTTGAGGTTTACTTCGGTTTCAAAGACGTGTTCCATCTTTGCTTTGTTGGTTTTATTGACTTTTAGGACGCCTTGGTAGCGTTCTTTTCCTTCTTTTAATAGGTTATAGACTTCGATTTGGGAGAGGTTGAGTAGGGTTTCGATGTCACTTGTGCATAATCCACAGTGGTAGTGGAGAATGACGATGTGATCGCTATTGTGTTTTTGTGTGATGAGGTTGTAGCGGTAGCGGAGTTCTTTGTCGATGGCGGTTGGTAGGGTTTCTTTGGTGTAGGTGTGGGGGAAGTTTTGTTTGGTTTTTTTGAGGTAGGCAAGGCGGAAAGCGATTTGGTTTAGGAAGATGCGGAAGGTTTCTTTGTTGGTTAGGGTGTTTAGTTCGTCAAAGGCAAGGTAGTATGCCTCCATGATGACGTCTTGGGTGGCGTTTTGGTCTTCGTCGAGGTAGTGGTAAAGGAAGGAGTAGAGTGGTAGGAAGGTTTGTTGGTAAAGCGTAAGAAAACTAGCGCGGTCTTTTGTGGACTGTGCTTTTTCGATATAGGGGATGAGTTGTTTGTTTGTTAGATTTGTCAAAATGTGCTCCTTTATGCGTCAATCATGGAAAGTAATGATTGGATTTCTTGTTTTGTTTGTAGGGTTTTGTGTTGGTAGGAAAGTGGGCAATCGTCGTTGTTTTTGTTGAAGTCTTGGATTTTTTCTTCAATGCGTTGTTGTGTTTTGGAATTGGTGGTGTGAGGAATGTATATGACATAGATTGTATCACCGTAGAGGATGATTTTGTCATCTTTGCTTAATGCAAGGCTAACGAAGACTTCAAAGGATTTGATGCTGTGGGTGATTTTGTTTAGGCCATAGGTGTGGTATGGCGGGAACATGTATTTGAAGTCGTAATAGAGGATTTTGGTGTCGTCATAGAGTTGTAGGGGGATGTTTGTTGGGTTTGTTTGGTCTTTGAGGTGTTTTAGGGTGGTGGTTGTTTTTTGGAGTTCTTTTTGGTAGAGGGTTACTTGGTAAAAGATTAGGGCGAAGACGATATAAATGATTAGAAAGGTAAGACGAAAGAGGCCTACTTGAAAGCCGTGAACTGGTAAGGGTAGAAGTAGGCTTGATAGGTATAGTAGTGTGAGTAATGCGAAGAGTACTCGCTTGGTTGTTTTCGAATGGATATATCGTTTCATGGGTTTATTATACAAAAGTTTTAGAGATATGAGAAATCCACAATTTGTTGATAAGTTTGGGGAAGTTCTTTGGTTTTTTCTGTTTTGTCTATAATCTTTCTCAGCTTTGTCTAGGGCTATTGAAGAATGGCTGGTTCCTTATTAGAGTGGGCGTAGAAATGGAGGAATTATGAAACGATTTATTCAGTATTTGATGATGTGTGTACTTGTTTGTATGTGTTGCATACCGGTACATGGAGAAAGTGGGTTGGAATTTACCCAGGAGTTGTTGGTGAAGGAGGGTGTGTATGTGCCGCGTGTGACCTTTTCCTATCGTGTGAGTCCGAATACGGCGATTACATCGTTTGAACATGGAGATCGTGTGTATCCGGTGGAAGCGGGTGTGAATGGTGGTGTGCATGTTGATCCGGTGGTGATTGATCATAGTGTTTCTTCGAATCGAAACGAAGATGGGTATTTGTGTTATGACAAGAAGGGAAGCTTGGATGTAAATCTTGCGTCGTTTAACCATCCGGGAATTTATGTGTATGACTTTGAAGTGGAAAGTAGTGCTCGTAAGGGGTTAACGAATGAGGCTGCTGGGAAAAAGTATAAGTTGTATTTGTTTATTGAGAATAAAGGCAATGGTTTAGGATTGCAGGGTGTGAATTTATATGATGAGAAAGAGAAGAGTAAGGTGAGTATGTTTAAAGCGAAGTTTGATACCAATGCCTTGCGAGTGAAGAAGGTTGTAAGTGGTAACCAAGGGGATCGTTCGCGTGACTTTGGGTTTAGTGTGTTGATTCAAAATGATGCACATCAAGATGAAACGACGTATCAGGTGTTTAAAAAGAGTCAGGGTGGAAAGAGTGAAGTGAAGCTTGATTCGGTTGTGAAGAAGGGGCAGAAGTTTGTCTTTACGTTGAAGGATGATGAATATGTTCGCATTGTTGGCTTGAGTCAAGATGACCATGTTGAGGTGGTGGAAGAAGATGCGAATCAAAATGGCTATGTGACAAGTTATGAAAAACAAGGACTAGATGATGCTGGTAAGGTAACAAGTGAAGAGGCGGTTGTGACCATTACGAACTCAAAGGAAGCGTTGGTTCCAACGGGTGTGAATGATGCGGTAATGCCGTATGTTGTCGTTATGGGAGCAGTTGGTGTTGTGGCCTATATGAAGTTTAGGGCGGCATGAGTGGTTGGCTGTATGTTGTAAGGCGTGTATGGACACAAGGGTTACGGGTGTTGTTGGTGGCGTTGTGTTTGTATTGTTGGATGAATGTTGTGGATGTGTACAAGATTTACGAAGAGACGAGTTTACATACAGTGTTAAAGGACATTGAGGGACATGTGGATTATGAAACGGCTGTTTTGCGGCTGCAAGAACAAAATGAGGATGTTGTTGGGTGGTTGAAGATTGCTGGTACGGGGATTGATTATCCCTTTGTACAAGGGGAGGATGATCTTGAGTACATTAATTTGAATTTGCAGAAGGAATATGCCTTATCGGGGAGTTTGTTTCTATCGTGTTTGAATCGTAGGGATTTGTTGGATCAGGTGTCGGTGATTTATGGGCATCGGATGAATAACCATGGCATGTTTGGGGATTTGATGAATTATTGTGAGCGGTCGTATTTTGATGCACATCGGGATGGTGAGTTGTTTGTTGGGGGAAAGACAATGGAGCTAGAGGCCTTGGCGTGTTGTAAGGTGAAGGCGAATGATCCGTATGTGTATCAGATGTCTTGTTTTAATTCACGGGAATGTAAGGATGTGTTTTTGAAACATTTGGAAGATACGGCGGTATGTAGGAGTACGAGTTTGGATACGGAATCGTATGTGGTACTTTCGACGTGTTCGAAGTATGAGAGTGCTGAACGGATTGTTGTTGTATTTGCATTGAAGAGGTGAATGGATTGAAAGAAGGAAAGAAGTATACGTTTAAACGGAAGTTGTTTGGTGGTGTGGATGAGACGGAGGTCTTACAGGCGCTTTTGGATCAACAAAAGGCGCATGAGATCGAAAAGAAAATGATTATTTCTCATTACACAGCGATTATTAAGGATCGAAAGATTGGTTGAAAAGTTTACTAGATCAAAGAAGGTTGATTGTTTAGAGAAACGGTTGGAAACATCGAAGCACAAAGATGCAATGCGTCGGTGGTTGTTGGATGTGTTTGAGGCGGTTTTGATTGTTGTGGTGTTGTGTCAATTGGTGTTTGGGGTTTGTATTGTGCAAGATAATGCGATGAGTCCATCGGTTGAAACGCGTGATTTCTTGATTTATTACAGGTGGAGTAAGGCATATGACTATGGGGATGTTTTGGTGTATACGAAGGATGGAAAGAAGCGTGTAGGACGGATGGTTGGTAAGAGTCACGATGCGATTGGGATTGTGGATGGTTGTTTGTATCGCAATGATACTAGAGTGTTAGAAGAGAATTGTTTTGGTGAGAATGTGTTATTTGAAGAAGGGGTAAGTTTTCCTTTACGAGTATCGAATGATGGTGTGTTTGTGTTAGGGGATCATCGAGGTAATGTGAAGGATTCTAGGGTGTATGGTAGTATTTCGAATCAAGATGTGAATGGGGTTGTATTGTTTGTGATACGCAATATCTAAGTTTGTAGTATGCTTATGCCAGTGAGGTGTTTTATGAAACAGTTATTTAAAGTAATGCTTGTTGTAATGATGTGTGTCCTTGTTGGTTGTAAGCAAGAAGTGGCTAAGAGTTCAACAAGCGGGAATGAAGTTGTTGTGATTGAAATGGAAGATGGTGGTGTGATTCGTGTTGCGATGGATAAAGAAGCAGCACCGAAGTCTGTTGAAAACTTTGTGAACCTAGCAAAGAGTGGGTTCTATGATGGATTGACCTTCCATCGTGTCATTGATGGCTTTATGATTCAAGGTGGAGATCCGTTAGGGAATGGAACTGGTGGAAGTGATACGACGATTGTTGGTGAGTTTAAACGCAATGGTGTAAACAATCCAAAGTTACATAAGCGTGGGGTAATTTCTATGGCACGTTCAATGGATCCAAATTCTGCGAGTTCGCAATTCTTTATTGTCCATAAGGATTCCACGTTCTTAGATGGTGACTATGCAGCATTTGGGGATGTTGTTGAAGGAATGGATGTTGTAGATCGCATTGCAAGTGTTGAAACGGACGCAAACGATAAGCCGTTAAGTGTTGTTAAAATGAAACGGGTTTATGTAGAATAGAATCGAACTCAAGGAGTGGCATATTCCTTGAGTTTTTTCGTCGAAAGTGTTTGACATGGATGGGTAAATCGTGTAGAGTATTAACGTTATCAAATACCAGAGACAGTAACTGCCAATTGGCTTAATATAGTTACCGAGGTAAAAGTTCATTTATAAACTTTTTAGCCCTCACTCTGTAAATTGTGAGGGTTTTATATGATTTAGGTAGGCGATAACAAGAGAAAGGTTAAAGGTGAACGTTATGAATCAGGCGGTATTAGAATCAAAAAAGAACGTCGTAACTGAAATTCAGACAAAAATGACCGAATCCAAATCAGTTGTTATTGCTGAATATCGTGGACTTACCGTTGAAGAAGTAACTGAACTTCGTCGTAAGCTTCGTGAAGAAAATGTAGAAATGAAAGTCTACAAGAACACACTAGCTCAACGTGCTGCTGAAGAAGCAGGGTTCGGTGAACTTAAGGACACATTAGTTGGACCAAACGCATTAGTATTTGGTGCAGACGAAACCGCAGCAAGCCGTGTTTTAGCGGAATTTGCTAAGAAGCATAAGGCACTTGTTCTCAAGAGTGGTATCGTTGAAGGTAAGGTTGTTGGAGTAGAAACAATCAAGGAACTTTCATCACTACCAAACAGAGAAGGAATGCTATCAATGCTATTATCTGTATTGAAGGCTCCAGTTGCTCAAGTTGCACGCGTAGTTAATGCTGTTGCAGAAACAAAGGGTAACGAAAGCGCACCAGTTGAAGCAGAAGCTTCAGCTACAGAAGAAGCTGCAGAAGAAGCAGCAGCCTAATGGCACAGGAGGAAAATTACCATGGCAAAATTAACAAATGAAGAAATCCTCGCTTATCTTGAGGAAGCAACAATTTTAGAACTTAACGAACTAGTTAAGGCAATCGAAGAAAAGTTTGACGTTACAGCAGCAGCTCCAGTTGCGGTTGCAGCAGCAGCTCCAGCAGAAGCTGAAGGTCCTAAGTCAGTAACAGTAGTTCTTTCAAGCTTCGGTGACAAGAAGGTAGCTGTAATCAAGGCTATCCGTGGAATCACAGGTCTAGGACTTGTTGAAGCTAAGAAACTTGTTGACTCAGTTCCAGCAGAAATCAAGAAGGATGTTCCATCTGACGAAGCTGAAAAGATCAAAGCAGAACTTGTTGAAGCAGGTGCTACAGTTGAATTCAAGTAATCTAAAAATTGCTTAATTTCACACCAAACAAAGCCGGAGCATGTACTTCGGCTTTTCGACCCGGTACTAGAGGAGAGTTTATGAAAAGTACACATTACTTTACAGATAATAGAGAGTTACCATCGAATCGGGTGGAACATTCATTCTACTTTAACGGGTTAAAGTTTACATTCATCACCGATGATGGCGTGTTTTCTAAGAACCAAGTGGACTACGGTTCCTTGGTTCTTCTAGAAGCACTGCTACAGGAAGATCTGAAGGGAAGCCTGTTAGATCTTGGTTGTGGTTATGGTACGTTAGGAGTAATTCTTGGTAGTAATGAACCACAGCTTGATATCCATATGACGGATGTCAACCCGCGAGCAACGGAACTAGCACGCTTAAATGCGCAAAAGAACCATGTGCCTTGCAAGGTATATACCGGTGACCGGTTTGAAGGTATCTTCAAAACCTTTGATGTAATTATTACTAACCCACCAATTCGGGCGGGGAAACAAGTGATATACAACATGTTTGAAGAAGCATTCGAACATCTTGAAAATAACGGCAGCCTCTACGTCGTAATTCGGCGTAAGCAGGGTGCTGAAAGTGCAGTTAAAAAATTGAACATTGTGTTCGGTAACTGTGATGTCATACATAGAGATGCAGGTTACTGGGTTTTAAAGAGCAGTAAAAAATTGACAGATTGACTGATTGATGATAGTATCATATGTTGACAAAAAGGCCGAATAAATACAAGGGTATAAGGCCCTTTTCGGCGTTTCCAACAATACAGCGAAAGGATGGCGTACATGGAAAAGAATAAACAATACCACGTTGAGCAATATGGCAACAAATCTACCCGCCGTGACTATTCGAGGGTTTCTGCGGGACTGGATCTCCCTGATTTAACTGAGATTCAGACAGCATCCTTTAAATGGTTCCAAAAGGAAGGTCTAGAAGAAGTATTTAGCGATATTTTCCCTATTTACAACTATGCTGGTAATATTAAGCTAAACTACGTGAAGCTTGATCCAGCCGATGAAAAAGCATCGAACTTTGGGACACCTAAATATGACGTTGCAACTTCGTTAGAACGTGAAGTCAGCTATACAGCTCCACTCAACATTCGAATGGAACTTGAAATGGTTGACCAAGAATCTGGTGAAGTTATGACGAAGTGGGAAGACGTCTTCTATGGAGACTTCCCGTTGATGACACCTTCAGGTACATTTATTATCAATGGCGCAGAACGTGTTATCGTCTCACAAATCGTACGTTCCCCAGGAGCATACTTTGCAATTGACTCCGATATTAAAACAGGACGCGACACCTATAAATCTGAACTTATCCCAGGTCGTGGAACTTGGCTTGAGTTCATGTCAGATGATAAAAAAGCGGCTTTAGGCCGTGTTTTGAACGTATCTATTGATCGTAGAAGAAAAGTCTTCTCAACAATTCTATTTAAGGCAATTGGTATGTCCTTGAACCTTGAAAAGAATGACTCCCCAATGGATACAACCGATATGAGTAAATTCCTTCGAGCACTTCAGTTCGATCTTTATCCGGATGTAATTGTCCCAGAAGATGAACGTGAGTTCTTGAATGACTATATGCTCTTATATACTTCTGTATTCGGTAACTACGAAGAAGTTAAGAATACATTAGTAGCAGATAAGACTCGTACAACAAACGATGCCTTACTATCTGTTTATGAAAACCAAAGAGCAGATGAAATTGCAACGATCGATGGTGCAATGAACTTGATTGACACAAGATTCTTTGACTACCAACGTTATGACTTACATAAAGCCGGTCGTTACAAGGTAAACAACAAACTATCGATCTTGAATCGTATGGAAAACCACATGCTAGTAGAGGACCTAATTGGTGCGGAAGGCAATGTAGTATTCGAAAAGAACAAGATCATGGATAAGAATGATCGTGCAGGATTAAGAGAAGAACTTAATAAGGGTATTCTATGTCGTGCATTACCATTCAACCATAGCTTCTCACATCCAGTAGTCGCAAAGGTAAGTACAGCTTGGACAAATGGTCTAGTTGGTCGTATCTTAGCGGACGATATCTTTGGAGATAGTGAAGACAATAGCTTCGAAAAGGGTATGGTACTAACTGCGAAGGACGTTGAACGTCTAGCAAAGTACTACACCGAAGTTGAAGTATATGGTGGCATTGTCGCAAATGAAGTAAAACTTACAAACGACAATGTAAAGGCAGTTCTTAACCTAGGTCCAAGACTTTACGCGCTTGGTCGTGTAGTGGATGAACAAGGTGATGTTTACAATCAAAAAGAAGAATTGATTGCAAATCGTTACATTCCAGATCTTCCACTTGGTCGTTTGACTGTCGCTGAACGTGAACAAATCACTCGTAAAGTAATGAAGGGTGAAGAAGTAAGCGTTTGGTTAGTTGGTGCAGCGGTACAAGAAATCAAGATTCTTGATGAAACTGGACACGTTGTAAAACTACTAGGTGTAGATCCATTCAATACAAAGCACACAATCACAATGAGTGATATGTATGCCCTATATAACTACACATTAACAATGTTTGATGGTGTAGGTAGTGTGGATGACATCGATATGCTTGGTAACCGTCGTATTCGTACGGTTGGTGAATTGATTCAAAACCAATTCCGTATCGGTCTTACACGTATGGAACGTATTGTTAAGGAAAGAATGTCTATTGCGGATGCGTCCACATTGACACCAAAGCAATTGACAAACATTCGTCCTTTAACAGCTGCAATTAAGGAATTCTTCTCAAGTTCGCAGTTGTCTCAGTTCATGGACCAACAAAACCCATTGGCTGAGCTTTCGAATAAGCGTCGTATTTCTGCATTAGGTCCAGGTGGTCTAACGCGTGAACGTGCCGGCTTCGAAGTACGTGATATCCACAACTCTCACTATGGTCGTATTTGTCCAATCGAAACTCCTGAAGGACCAAACATCGGGTTGATTTCGAACTTGACAACCTATGCCAAAGTAAATAAATACGGATTCATCGAAACGCCTTATCGTAAGGTTGTAAACGGTGTAATCTTAGATGAAATTCGTTATATGCCTGCCGATGAAGAAGCAGATCACATCATCGCCCAAGCCGAAGCACGTGAAATTCGTGACGGTAAGTTGATTCATGACCGTGTCGTTGCTCGTATCGGTGGGGAAACGGTGATGGTTGACCGTGATCAAGTTGACTACGTTGACGTATCACCTCGTCAGATTGTCTCGGTTGCGACTGCCTGTGTCCCATTCTTGGAAAACGATGACTGTACACGTGCCTTGATGGGTGCGAACATGCAGCGTCAGGCCGTTCCACTACTAAACCCACATTCACCATTTGTAGGTACTGGTATGGAACACCGTATCGCAAGAGACTCTGGTTCTGCTTGTGTATCAAATCATGCAGGTACCGTTGTATACGTTGATGCAGTACGTGTAATCGTTATGGATGATGCGGGTGTTGAACACGAATATCCACTAACAAAGTTCAGACGTTCCAATGCGTCAACATGCTTGAACCAAAGACCAATCGTTGAAGATGGTCAACGTGTTGAAGTTGGTGATATCCTAGCCGATGGTCCAGCGATGCAGGATGGAGAATTGGCTCTTGGTCAAAACGTTCTCATCGGATTTATGACATGGCATGGATACAACTACGAAGATGCGATTATCATGAATGAACGTATGGTGTCTGATGACGTTTATACTTCCATTCATATTGAAGAATACACACTTGAATGTCGTGAAACAAAGCTTGGTCCAGAAGAAATCACAAGAGATATTCCTAACGTATCCGAAGCTAGCAAGCGTAACCTCAACCAAAGAGGTATCGTAAGTGTTGGTGCGGATGTTAAGGAAGGCGATATCCTTGTTGGTAAGGTAACGCCAAAGGGACAAAGCGAAGTAACTCCAGAAGAAAAGCTATTACTAGCAATCTTTGGTGAAAAGTCTCGTGAAGTACGTGACAACTCCCTAAAGGTGCCACATGGTGGTTCTGGTACAGTTCTTCGTGTTACTCCTCTAAAGCGTAAGGATCATCCAGAATTAGCACCAGGTGTTAACGAAGTAGTTAAGGTTTACGTTGTTCAAAAGAGAAAGATCTCAGAAGGTGACAAGATGGCCGGTCGTCACGGTAACAAGGGTGTCATTTCTAAGATTATGCCTCGTGAAGATATGCCATATATGCAAGATGGTACACCGCTTGATATTATGCTTAACCCATTCGGGGTGCCTTCACGTATGAACATCGGACAGGTACTTGAAATTCACTTAGGTATGGCTGCTCGTTCCTTAGGTTGTAAGTTTGCAACACCAGTATTCGATGGTGTAACAAACGAAGACTTAGCAGACATTATTGCTGAGGCAAATTGCTCGAAGGACGGTAAATACCTATTAACAGACGGAAGAACTGGTGAATCTTACGATGAACGTATTTCCGTTGGTGTGATGTACATGATTAAGCTTGCCCACATGGTCGACGATAAGTTACATGCGCGTGCAACTGGTCCTTACTCACTCGTTACGCAACAGCCACTTGGTGGTAAAGCACAAAACGGTGGACAGAGATTCGGGGAAATGGAAGTTTGGGCACTTGAAGCCTATGGTGCTTCCCATACACTACAAGAAATCTTGACAGTGAAATCCGATGATATCATTGGTCGTACAAAGACTTATGAAGCTATCATCAAGGGTAATGACTTACCTGAACCTGGATTACCAGAATCCTTCCGTGTATTAGTACACGAATTACAAGCACTTGCAATTGACGTACAAATGCTTGATGAAGAAGGAAATGTCTTAGACTTCAAGAAGAGCGAAGCAGAAGAAGTTCGTGAAGAAGCTAGGAATGCAACACAAGAAGTTAAACCTGTAGAAGTAGACGCTGCGGTTGTTGAAGCTACAGTTATGGAAGAAGACATCCCTGAGGCAGCCATTGTTGGATTTGATTCAGGCGACGCTTCAGAAGATATAGAATAGGAGGATCCAGAACGATGAACATTAATAAATTCAGTGCGATTAAAATCGGCCTGGCATCACCTGAACGTATAAAGGAATGGTCTTATGGTGAGGTAAAGAAGCCTGAGACCATCAACTACCGTTCACAAAAACCGGAGAAAGATGGTTTATTCTGTCAAAGAATCTTCGGTCCAGTTAAGGATTGGGAATGTGAATGTGGAAAGTACAAGAAGATTCGTTACCAAGGGGTTGTATGTGACCGCTGTGGTGTCGAAATTACTAAGGCAAGTGTTCGTAGAGAACGTCTAGGTCATATTGAACTAGCGGCTCCGGTAGCACATATTTGGTATCTTCGTGGAACTCCTGCTCGCATTGCGACATTGTTAAATGTCCCTGTAAAGCAAATCGAAGAAGTTGTTTACTTCGTTAGCTTTATCGTAACGGATCCTGGAGACACAAAGCTTGCTTACAAGCAAGTGCTTTCCGAAAATGAATTCCGTGAAAACACTGCTGTATACGGACCTGGTAGCTTCAAGGCTGCAACAGGTGCGGAAGCAGTTAAGACACTTCTTGAACAAGTAGACCTTCAAAAGGAATACGAAGAAGTTTCAGCGGAACTTGAAAAGGCAAAGGGTGACAAGCGTAAGAAGTTAATCAAGCGTCTTGAAACAGTAGAAGCATTCCGTGGTTCTGACAACAAGCCAGAATGGATGATTCTTTCTGTATTACCTGTTATTCCACCAGATTTACGTCCAATGCTTCAATTGGATGGTGGACGCTTTGCGACAAGTGACTTAAATGACTTGTACCGTCGTGTTATTACTCGTAATAACCGTCTTAAGAAGTTATTAGATCTAGGTACTCCAGCAATCATCGTTTCCAACGAAAAGCGTATGTTGCAAGAAGCTGTCGATGCGTTAATTGATAACGGTCGTCGTGGTGGTAAGGCAATTACAGGTGCTGGTAACCGTCCACTTAAGTCTCTTTCTCACTCGCTAAAGGGTAAGCAAGGACGTTTCCGTCAAAACTTGCTTGGTAAGCGTGTTGACTTCTCTGGTCGTTCGGTTATTGCCATCGGACCAGATCTACGTATGTCTCAATGTGGTCTTCCAAAGGAAATGGCAATTTCTCTTTACAAGCCATTTGTAATCAATGAACTTGTAGTTCAACAAATTGCTTCAAATCCAAAGACTGCAGAAAAGATGATTGAACACTTAGACCCACGTGTTTGGGCTGTAGTGGAAAAGGTTATTGAAGGACACCCAGTGTTCCTTAACCGTGCCCCTACACTTCACCGTTTAGGTATTCAAGCATTCTTCCCAAAACTTGTTGAAGGACATGCAATCCGTGTCCATCCATTGGTATGTCCGGCCTTCAATGCCGACTTCGATGGTGACCAGATGGCGGTTCACCTTCCATTAAGTGAAATGTCAAGAGCCGAAACAGAAGTATTAATGCTTGGTTCAAACAACATCCTTGGTCCTAAGGATGGTCAGCCAATCGTTACTCCTGGTCAGGACTTAGTTCTTGGTAACTTCTACTTGAACATGGAAGCGACAAAACAAGAATTCCACAATAAGGCTGATGCCTTAGATGCGCTAGGATTCCCAGTTGAAGCGATGAAGTGGAGAAACTTTGGGGATCATGAAGGTCATGTCTTCAAGGACGTAAATGAAGTATTAATGGCCTATCAGTGTGAAGAAGTTCACCTACATACACGTATTGCGATCCCAGGATATGCAGTAAACAAGGATGACTTCTCAGACGAACAAAACAATAGTTACTTGTTAACATCTGTTGGTAAGATTATCTTCAACAATGTATTCCCAAGTGACTTCCCATATATCAACACAGTTGATAAACCAAGCAACTTGAAGAAGACTCCAATGGATGACTTCGTTCCAGTTGGTACAAATATCGTGGAAGAAATCGCTTCTCGTCCAGTTAAGGCTGAGTTCAAGAAGAAGGATTTAGGTAAGTTAATTGCCGCTGTCTTCGATAAGTACAACATCAATGGTACATCCGATATCTTGGATGCATTGAAGGATATGGGTTACCTCTATTCCACATTAGCAGGTATGACTGTTGCCTTGAGTGACATTCGTGTCGCACCAAAGAAACAAGAACTTCTTGCGATTGGTGAGGCTAAGGCTGCGAAGTTGAATGAACTACGTGAACGTGGATTGTTAACAGACCAAGAATGGGAAGGTCACTTCTCTGAAGTTTGGGCAAATGTTAAGAATGCAGTCGGTGATAACTTAATGGAATCACTACCACGTATGAACCCAATTAACATGATGGCCGTGTCTGGTGCCCGTGGTAATAAGAACCACTTTACACAGCTTGCTGGTATGCGTGGACTTATGAACCGTCCTACACAGTCAAAATCAAAGAAGGAATTCCAACCTTCGATCATCGAAGTTCCAATTACTTCCTGTTTCCGTGAAGGTATGACCGTAGCAGAGTTCTTTATCTCAACTCACGGTGTACGTAAGGGTCTAACCGATACAGCCTTGAAGACTGCGGAATCTGGTTACTTGACAAGACGTCTTGTTGACGTTGCGCAAGAAGTAATCATTGCGACAGAAGATTGTGGAACAGAACGTGAATACCATGTAACAGCTCTTGTTGAAAAGAACTCTACAGTGGTTGAAAAGTTCTTCGACCGTATCGCTGGTCGTTACTTACAACGTCCAGTCATGGATCCAGAAACTGGTGAAATGATTGCCGATGCGGATACATATGTAACAGATGAACTTGCAAAGCAAATCTGCGATGCAGGTGTTGAAGAAGCATACATCCGTAATGTCTTCACTTGTGATTGCCAAAACGGTATCTGTTCGAAGTGTTATGGTAAAAACATGGCAACTGGTCGTCCAGTTGAAACTGGAGAAACAATCGGTGTTATGGCTGCCCAAGCGATTGGTGAACCTGGTACTCAGCTAACAATGCGTAACTTCCATACTGGTGGTGTAGCCGGAGGCGGAGATATTACACAGGGTCTTCCAAGAGTCGAAGAGCTATTCGAAGCTCGTAATCCAAAGCGTGTTGCTGTAATTGCTAAGATTGATGGTGAAATCATCGACATTCGTGAAAACGAAACACGTGCTGGTAAGATTATTACAGTCGCTAGTGCAAACGAACAGATTGAACATAAGTGTGACCTTACACAGACTCCACTTGATAATATGACAGTTGGTACAACCGTTTATGCGGGTCAACCAATGACGGAAGGTATTATCGCACCTAAGGAACTATTGTTAGTTGCTGGTGTTCGTGCAGTGGAAGAATACATCCTTAAGGAAGTTAAGAAGGTTTACTCTTCTCAGTCCATCGACATCTCCGATAAGCACCTTGAAGTTATGATCAAGCAAATGCTTAAGAAGGTTGTTGTAACGGATGGTGGAGATTCTGATCTATTAGCTGGTCAAGCTCTATCAATCAACCGTATCAACAAGATTAACAACCGTCTTCTTGATGAAGATAAAGCACCTATTCAATACAAGCCAACATTGCTTGGTATTACAAAGGCTGCCGTTGAAACAGACTCCTTCCTATCCGCTGCTTCCTTCCAGGAAACAACGCGTGTTCTTACAAACGCTGCGGTAGAAGGTAAGGTAGATCACCTTGAAGGTCTAAAGGAAAACGTTATTATCGGTAAGCTCATTCCAGCTGGAACAGGCCGTGATTCATTCAAGCGTCAAACAACAGATCGTATCGTTGCTCGTGCAAATGAATTGAAGGCAGTTCGTGAAGCGAAGAATGCTGTATTAGCAGAAATTACTGCATCACGTCTTCCAGATGAAATTCTAAAAGATGGCGTAAAGCGTTAAGCAAATAGCACCTATCCTATGTGGTAGGTGCTTTTTTCTATGAAAAAACCCTCTACAAGCGTAGAAGGTTTGATGTTAACGTGTTTTGCGATAAGCAATGTAGCGATCAAATTCAATCTTGATTAATGCTGCAACAGGCACTGCGAAGATCATTCCCATAAAGCCACCAAGTGCTTCACCAAAGATGATTGCCACAATGACATACATTGGATGTACGTTTACGGTTGAGCCTAATAGTTTTGGATTGATGATTTGACCATCAATTGCTTGAATGATTGCTAAGGCGATTAAGGACTGTACTAAGGTTTGTAAATCGTTCGAAATCAAGCAAGCAAGAATTGTTAAGCCATAAGCCACGAAAGGACCAACGTAAGGAATTAAGTTTCCAATACCGGCTAGTACACCAATCACAATGGCAAACTTCACACCCGTTAAGGATAGAACAATTGAGATCATGACTGCCATAAGTAAGGCATCGAGTAATTGCCCACGTATATAGCCTGAAAAGGCAATATCGGCGTCTTTTTTAAAGATATTGAAGCTGTCAGTTGCCTTTTTTGGTAAAAGCGATGTGAATACATCCGACCAATAGGCATGGATATTCGCTCCATCTGCTAAGAAGTAGACGGAGAAAATCATAGCTAGTAATAGGTTTGTGATAAAGCTTGTCGCATTGCTTGCATTAGCAATAAGACTTGAACCAAAGTTATTGATCATCGTACCAAGAATAGACACGATCTGATCAACCCACTTCGTCATTGCCTCAGAGTTCATTGTGATGGATTTTAGACCATTCATAAGTTCTTGATAGAAGGCTTGCATACTGTTGGCAATTCCTTCAAGTAAGGCTACCGTGGAATCAAGGTTGGCAAATTGGATTTCTTTCGTAATCGCCGATAGCAACATTGATACTAAGATACTAATACTAAGAAGGATGAGGATGTAGGTAATAGTTACTGATAAGGTGCGTGTGTTTTTCTTGATGTATTTGCACTTGTTCAGTTTGTCTTCAATCTTGTTTACGATTGGCTTTAGTAAGTA
>JAHHRC010000219.1 GCA_020026035.1 Erysipelotrichaceae bacterium
GAGCGATTGGCACGTGGTATGCGCAAGTATTCAAACTCGATGATGGCGATAAGCGGATTATGATCATGTGTGGTATTTCGGCTTTGTTTGGTGCTGTGTTTGGAACGCCACTTGGAGCGGCCATCTTTCCCATTGAAATGATTAGTATTGGTGTAATGTATTATGCAGCGTTATTCCCTTGTATTCTTGCAAGTGTTTGGGGATGTTTTTTTGCAAAGTTGGTAGGGGCACCAGCCGAAGTGTTTTATATTTCTGGCATTGTCAAAGACATTCAACCAAATGTTGTCTTAGCCGTATCGGTGATTGGTGTTCTTTGCGCTCTATTATCGATTTTCTTTACGTATGCCATTCATATATCGGAAAAAGTGTATGCCAAAACCTTCAAGAATCCATATCTTCGATCATTGGTTGGATCTTGTATTTTCTTAGGATTGGTTTTGCTTTTTAATGATGACTACATTGGAACAGGTACGCAACTCATTGAAAAGGCGTTGTTTGAAGAAGTTGTACCGTATGCGTTTCTTTTGAAAATCTTGTTTACGATTGTGATACTTGGAGCTGGATTTAAGGGTGGTGAGATTGTACCAACACTTGCGATTGGTTGTTGTTTTGGTAACTTTATTGGATCGATCTTTGGTTTAGATCCGCATTTTACAGCCTCGTTAGGGATGCTTGGAATGTTTGCTGGTATGACCAATTGTCCAATTTCTTCTGGCTTTTTGGCCATTGAGATGTTTGGTGGGGAAGGGGCAGAGTACTATGGTTTAGTGATTGCCTTATCCTATGCCTTAAGTGGCTATATGGGTTTGTATCGCGCGCAAAAGTTTATGTATTCAAAGACAAAAGACCAATACATCAATGCCGATGTACAAGGCTTAGAATAGAAAAAAAGATTCTTAAGTTTCGTTGCTTAAGAATCTTTTTGATTGTTTAGTTTTGATGGAAGACGCCGTTTTCATCCCACCAACCATCACTTGGTGCATCGATGTAATCAGCTACGGTACATACTTGTTTTGGATGTGCAGCTGAGCCACCACATACTTTGACCGTTCCGTATAAATCAGTAATCCATCCTTGATAGAAGCCATTTGTGGCTGAAATGTCAGCGACAGCTTGATCATTGCAGTATACCGTTGCCCAATAGCTTGAAGCGTTTGAGCCACTTGCTAACCAGTTAAGATCGACAAGGCATGCGCCCCACATATCAATGTCATTGCCCCAACGATCATGGAGGGAAATATTCTTCGATCCTCCACTACATAGACCATTACCAGAGCCCCAAGCGACCGTTAATTGACCATCGCTATTCACTTTTGCCGAAATTCCGAATTCGCCTTTTTCTTGTTGGTCTTCTAAGGACTTACGCCATTCTTCACTTGTAACAAGTGGCGTTGATTCAAGCCCCGCCTTGGAAATGAAGGACTTTACAAGAACCCCAGGATCCATATCGGCTTCCGGTTTTACGTGTGGGTAAGTACCATAAACATATTCGACTTCTTCAACATCGTTTGGCATTTTTACTCCTTCTGGTTTTTCACCAAGGACTTTTTCTTCGACATCGAGTAATAGCTTATTGATATTACCAGGAATGTTTAGACTTGCTTTATGACCTGTGAAGTAGGTTTGTTTTCCAGCAACGGCACTATCGTAGCCACACCATACGGAGTTTGTGA
>JAHHRC010000220.1 GCA_020026035.1 Erysipelotrichaceae bacterium
GAGCGATTGGCACGTGGTATGCGCAAGTATTCAAACTCGATGATGGCGATAAGCGAATTATGATTATGTGCGGTATTTCGGCATTGTTTGGAGCTGTGTTTGGAACACCACTTGGAGCTGCGATCTTTCCTATTGAAATGATTAGTATTGGTGTAATGTACTATGCAGCGTTATTCCCTTGTATTCTTGCAAGTGTATGGGGATGCTTTTTTGCAAAGTTCGTAGGGGCACCAGCCGAAGTATTTTATATTTCCGGCATTGTAAAAGACATTCAACCAAATGTTGTCTTAGCAGTATCGGTCATTGGGGTGCTTTGCGCTCTATTATCTATTTTCTTTACGTATGCCATTCATATATCGGAAAAAGTGTATGCCAAAACCTTCAAGAATCCATATCTTCGATCATTGGTTGGATCTTGTATGTTCTTAGGACTTGTTTTGTTATTTAAAGATGATTACATTGGAACGGGTACACAACTCATTGAAAAGGCGTTGTTTGAAGAAGTTGTTCCATATGCCTTTCTTTTGAAGATCTTGTTTACGATTGTGATACTTGGAGCTGGGTTTAAGGGTGGTGAAATCGTTCCAACACTTGCAATTGGGTGTTGTTTTGGAAACTTTATTGGATCGATCTTTGGTTTAGATCCCCATTTTACAGCCTCGTTAGGGATGCTTGGAATGTTTGCCGGGATGACGAATTGTCCAATCTCTTCTGGCTTTTTAGCAATTGAGATGTTTGGTGGTGAAGGGGCAGAATACTATGGTTTAGTGATTGCCTTATCGTATGCCTTAAGCGGCTATATGGGATTGTATCGTGCCCAAAAGTTTATGTATTCAAAGACAAAAGACCAATACATCAATGCCGATGTACAAGGCTTAGAATAGAAAAAAAGATTCTTAAGTTTCGTTGCTTAAGAATCTTTTTGATTGTTTAGTTTTGATGGAAGACACCGTTTTCATCCCACCAACCATCACTTGGTGCATCGATGTAATCGGCTACGGTACATACTTGTTTTGGATGTGCAGCAGAGCCACCACATACTTTGACCGTTCCATATAAATCAGTAATCCATCCTTGATAGAAGCCATTTGTAGCAGAAATATCAGCGACAGCTTGATCATTACAGTATACCGTTGCCCAATAGCTTGAAGCGTTTGAGCCACTTGCTAACCAGTTTAGATCTACAAGACATGCGCCCCACATATCAATGTCATTGCCCCAACGATCATGGAGAGAAATATTCTTCGATCCTCCACTACATAGACCATTACCAGAGCCCCAAGCGACCGTTAATTGACCATCGCCATTAACTCTAGCTGAGATTCCGAATTCGCCTTTTTCTTGTTGTTCTTCTAAGGACTTACGCCATTCTTCACTTGTAACAAGAGGCGTTGATTCAAGACCCGCCTTGGAAATAAAGGACTTTACAAGAACTCCTGGATCCATATCAGCTTCTGGTTTTACGTGAGGGTAAGTACCATAAACATATTCGACTTCTTCGACATCGTTTGGCATTTTCACACCTTCTGGTTTTTCACCAAGGACTTTTTCTTCAACATCGAGTAATAGCTTATTGATATTACCAGGGATGTTTAGACTTGCTTTATGCCCTGTGAAATAGGTTTGTTTTCCAGCAACGGCACTATCGTAGCCACACCATACGGAGTTTGTGA
>JAHHRC010000221.1 GCA_020026035.1 Erysipelotrichaceae bacterium
ATACTAGAAATAGCTATGTGAGGTGATTTGATGCGTTTTACAATTGATCAAAATTTAAAACAAACCTTAGGATATCGGTATTACCCGGCTTTGATAGGTTCATTGCGTATACTATCTGCATCAGCGTTTGAATTAGAAGAAATCATAAGCGAGCAGATGTTAGGGAATCCATGCCTGGAATGGAAGAATAACTATCGGCCATTAACAGAATATAATTACGAACTTATTCAAAGTGATATCGACCCGAAAGAGGATTTGCTGTATCAACTTCATATTTCGAATGTGAATCAAGTGATTGGTGAGTACATGATTGAATCGTTGGACGCACATGGGTTTTTGAAAGAGTCCGATGAAACGATTGCAAGTGTACTAGGTGTTACAAAACAAGCTGTTAGAGAAACACGGAAATCAATTCAACAATTTGAACCTAGAGGGATAGCATCAAAGTCTTTGGAAGAATTTTTGCAGATGCAGTTAAATCCCAAGGATATGAATTACAAGAAATTGAAGTATGCGTTGCGGCATTTATCGATCTTTGTTTCAAAAGATTTTGCAAAAATTGCGAAAGAGTTAAACTGTAGTATTGAAGAGTCAAAGGAAGTATATGCAACAATTTCAAACCTGAAGCCATATCCAATCGATTTAAGTAGGGAAGATAGTATGGTGTTATTTCCAGATGTGACGATTGAAATGGAAGGGGATGAGTTATCATTCCGATTGTTTGAATTTAGTGAACAATTCGAGGTGAAAGAATGTGTAATGGGGGAGAATGATGAAACGAATCGTTATTTACAGCGACAATTGAAAGAAGCGAAGGTATTACAAAAAAGCTGTATGAAACGAAGTCAAACATTATTTCGCATCATGAAAGTGATTATTGATGTACAAAAAGATTACTTACAAGGAGGAGAGTTGAAACCGTTAACTTACCAAATGATTGCGGATAAAACGCATTTTAATGTATCGACGGTATATCGTGCTTTACAACATAAGTCATATGAAATGGATGGAAGTTTAGTTTTAATTTCTTCGTTATTATCGAAAGAAAGTGTTAGTAATCATTCAAAGGTTGAGATTCAAAACAAGTTGAAAGAGCTTATTGAAACAGAAGATGTGAAACATCCTTTGAGTGATCAACAGTTAGCAATTCGGCTGGAAGAAGAATATGGCATTACGATTGCACGGCGTACGATTAGTAAATATCGTATGCAATTGCGTATTCTTCCATCGTCAAAAAGAAAAGTAATTACAGCGAAAGAAGATTCTTAACCAAGATACATTGCGCTCCAGGAACGTCTTGGATTGTTAATTCACAATTGGCTTCAATGATTGATTTAAATGCGTCTATGTCTTGATCATCGACATAGACTTTTTTCGTTAGAGGGCGTTTGCCACGTTCATAGTGCATGTTTCCAAGATTGATGGTTGGTATTGGAATCCCACCTTGAATTAAACGTTTAGCGATTTGTGGTGTTTTGATCACTAGGAATATTCGCTGGTTTGGTTTTGTGTATTGGAAGGCGTATAAAAAATCTTCGACGGTAAGGAATCGAATCGGTGTGTTTGTTGTTGCGACAATAGATTCCATGAGGCGTTGTGAGATGGTGTCTTTTGCGACTAGATCATCGACGACTACAATGACAGT
>JAHHRC010000222.1 GCA_020026035.1 Erysipelotrichaceae bacterium
ATTAAGACCTTCTTACCAAACAAATACTTTTCTTCCACAAGCATTTCTTCAATCTTGTCTTCAATCTCATCCACTTCAACCATGCGCCCTACACTATGTACACCACATGCCAAATAGCCACTTGCAGGACCTAAGACTTCAAAGCCTAATTCCTTACAACGCTCTAAGTTTTCCTGTGTTACTTTCGCTTCATACATATTCGTATTCATCGCTGGCACAATCAACTTCTTACAAGTCGAAGCTAAAAACGTCGTTGTAAGCATATTGTCCGCCATTCCATGCACTACTTTAGCAATGGTATTTGCACTCGCTGGTGCAATGACAAACAAATCTGCCTTCGTTGCTAAACTTACATGATGAACCGATGGAGTATAGTCAACCGTAAACATATCGGTAATGACCTTATTCCCCGATAGTGTTTGTAAGGTTAATGGAGTTACAAATTGTAGCGCCGCATCACTTGCTAAAACATGTACATCATAGCCCTTCTTCTTTAAGGAAGAAATCAAGGAACACGTCTTATACGCCGCAATTCCTCCAGTAATACCTACAAGAACACACTTTTGATCACCCATGTATCTTCATCCTTTCCACAGTCGGTTTTAACGCCTTTACAAGAACTGGCACAACAATCGCAGCTAATACCACTTCCATAATGCCATTGGTTGTAATAATCCCAATCATAAACGCCTTCACCGCTTCCATTGACTTATTTAACACCTCACCATACGCTTCGCCAAAGAAGATATAAATTCCTCCTAGCACAAGACATGTATGAATGAGTGTATTCAAGATTGCAGAAGTCATAACCGCAACCGTATCATTCATCTTTTGTTTCAAAAAGCCATACATACTACCTGCCAAATATCCAAGTAGAATCCGTGGCACAAATACAATAACCAAACTAAAGAAATTCCCTTGCATTCCCCCAACCGTAATAAAGGGTGTAAACACAAACGAAGTCGGTGTTGGTGTAAAGGTATTCTTCAATAAACTCGTTAACCCAAACACAAACCCTAACGAAGCTCCATACTTCTTTCCTAATAGAATCCCAGCCACAAGCACCGGTATGTGCATCGTTGTTGCTCGGATTGGACCAATTGGGATATACCCAAGTGGCGTAAGCATCAAGACAAGCTCAATCGCAACAAAAAAAGCTGCCAAAACAAGCTGCTTGATTTTCTTTGAATTCGACATCATTTTTCTCCTCCTGCCGTTCCTTAAGATACAGCGAAATCAAATCATCAAACATTGTCTTACCAACAGAAAAATCCATGTCTAATAGATCACAGTTTTCCCTAAAGACAAAAATATTATACAACCGTTATAATACAAACGGAGGGAAAATTATGAAATATTTCGTATTCTCAGATTTACACGGCTCAGCAAAAAGCTTTGAAGCCATACAAAACGCCATACAATATCACAACGTAGATACCATTCTATGCCTTGGAGATATCCTATACCATGGCCCAAGAAATGACTTACCAGAAGGCTACAACCCAAAACAAGTCATTCCAAACATCAATCAATACAAAACAAACATCCTCGCCGTACGAGGCAATTGTGAAGCCGAAGTCGATCAAATGGTCCTCGACTTCCCAGTTCTTGCGACATACTCACAACTCACC
>JAHHRC010000223.1 GCA_020026035.1 Erysipelotrichaceae bacterium
ATTGCACAATTGCAACATGTGCATCACTTTCCGATTCAATTCGTAATGTACCTTTCTCTTGTCTTACAAAGGAAACCTTCGGATTTGTTAATTCAACAATCGTGTTTCCATTGAGTAAGGCATTTTTTGTGACCGTAACAGCCCCAATACCACCAATGATTCCATCTTGTTTACTTGCTAAATTCCCTAGTGAGTAATACACAAGCGTATCATCAATCCATTCTACAGGTTGAATGCTTGTTTCTTGCATACCAACAATCACACTCGCTCCAGCATCGGCAAGATTTTTCGCAATACTTCGCATCTCATCCAACGTTAAGCCATTCCAATCCATAGAAACAACAACCACATCACTCATACTCGCTGCCTTTTCAACAAGCGGAATACTTTCCTCTTCTCGATACACATTCACTAAATACGATTGATTCTCATCAAGTGCCTTATTTAATAAAGTTGTAAAGCTAAGATACGATACTTGAATCTCATTGAATTCTTCACGCTGAATTTGTAATTTTCCATCAGTACTTGTATTCACACCACTTACAACAATGTCTTGTAGATACGCTTCTTCAATGTCCTCTTTTGAAAACGATCCAGCATTTTGACTTGCAAGTCCAACAAAATCAAACGCATCTAGTACAGGACTTAACATTGTTTGACTATAGAAGCACGCATCAAATTGTTCAAAGATTGACTGCATAGAATCTATCGATGCATTTCCATCATACATTCCTGCAAAACAAAGATTAATAACCGTAGACTCTTCCTTTGGAACGTAATACTCACTTAATTCCCCATATTCAAGATGTTCTACATCTTGTTCTAAATCCTTCGTTAGAAAGTTCATAAACCCTGTCAACATAAGAATTACTACAACAATAAAGGAAACTCCTTTTACCATTCTACGCATGCAACAATCCTCCAATCAGTCAACAAAATTATACCACACAGTGGTATAATCCCTTCTAGGTGATATCATGATTCATTACAACGAAATAAAAGAAAACACAAAGAATACAACGCTTGTTGTTGTGTCCAAGCAACAACCTCTTGAAAAGATTCAAACCTACTATGACTTAGACGAAAGAATCTTCGCAGAAAATCGAGCACAAGAATTAAAACAAAAAGCAACCTTGTTACCAAAGGATATTCAATGGCACTTTATCGGTCATTTACAACGAAACAAAGTCAAAGATGTCATTCCCTATGTAAGCTGTATTCAATCCTTGGATTCCATCCGTCTTGCAAAAGAGATTAACAAAGAATGCAAGAAGTTAAACAAAATCATGCCATGCCTTGTTGAATTCCACTTTGCCAAAGAAGATACCAACAAAACAGGCATAGATCCAAAGGATGCCATTACATTCATTGAAGCCATCAAAGATCTAGAACACATTCAGCTTGTTGGCATGATGACAATGGGACCTCATACAGACAATGAAGAAGAAATCAGAAACACCTTTAAAGCTGCTAATGAATTATTCAAAACCCTCCAAGAGAAATACAACTTCCAAATTCTATCCATGGGTATGTCTAGCGATTACAAGCTTGCCATTGAAAATGGTTCTACGATGGTTCGAATTGGTAGTAAGCTATTCAAGGACTAAAAAAGATGCG
>JAHHRC010000224.1 GCA_020026035.1 Erysipelotrichaceae bacterium
AATTAGAAGAACTTGCCTTGTATATGAAAGACGCAACACTTGCGACAACGATTTCCTGTTATCAAGCAATGTTACCGGGAAAGATTAAACCAATGGCAAACAAACATACAGTCGCAATGGTAGACTATGTAAAGGTTAGTGGCTTAGAGTGTACTTTAACTCCAAAACAAGCCGAAGCCTATCAATATGTATTAGATCAAAAAGAAGTGTTGTACAAAGACTTACGAAAAAACTATCCAAATCAAGCAAATCAATTAGTAAAGATGCAGGCATTGATTCGTTACCAAAAAGAAAAAGAAGCGAGTGTTTGGGTGGAAGACAAAATGGGTGCGAGCCTTCCGTTTACCCCCTTACAACAAAAGGTGTATGACGATATTTTAATGAGTGATGATTTGGTGTATTTGTTACGCGGTGTAACAGGATCTGGGAAAACCGAAGTGTATTTACAACTTGCAAGCCATGCGATCAATCAAGGCAAACAAGTGTTGATCCTCGTTCCGGAAATTGCTTTAACACCACAAATGATTGAACGTGTATCCAAGCGTTTTGCAAGTGGCTTAGCCATTTATCATTCGGGCTTAAATGCACAAGAAAAGTACGAACAATATAAACTTGTCAAACAAGGAAAAGCGAAGATTGTTGTTGGGACAAGATCTAGTGTGTTCTTACCATTTCAAAATCTAGGCTTTATTGTAATGGATGAAGAACACGATTCGTCTTACAAACAAGACGTACAACCATCGTACCATTGTCGTGACATTGCGATATGGCGTTCGAAGTATCATAACTGTAAGCTTCTTTTAGGCTCTGCTACACCAACCTTAGAGTCTTATGCAAGGGCATTAAAGGGTGTGTATCATTTAGAAATCATGGACCAACGAATTAATCCGATTCAAGTGAATGTAAGTGTTGTAGATTTAAAAGAAGCGATGAAGAATCGTGAATCGTATATGATCACAAAAACCCTATATGACAAGATATATTTTGCCTTAGAACGAAAAGAACAAGTGATTTTATTATTGAATCGAAGAGGGTATCATGCACGTTTTCGTTGTAATGTATGCAAAGAAACGTTACTATGTCCCCATTGCGATTTAGCAATGAGTTATCATCAAAATGAGAATATGCTAAAATGTCATACCTGTGGTACGACGATGCAAGTGCCTTTGATTTGTCCTTCTTGCAAACAAAAAACAACCTTTGCGACCTATGGCTTTGGAACCCAACGTCTTATGGAAGAAGCACAACAACTCTTTCCAAACGCAAAACTAATGCGCATGGATGCCGATACAACGACAAAGAAAAATGCCCATAAGAAGATGCTTACAGCCTTTGGAAACCACGAAGCGGACATACTAGTTGGTACACAAATGATTGCCAAGGGATTGGATTTTCCAGATGTCACACTTGTTGGCATTGTCAATGGCGATGAGGGCTTAGCAAGATCAGATTTTCGTTCGTGTGAAGATACCTTTGACTTGTTAATGCAAGCAGCGGGAAGATCAGGGCGCAAAGATAAACAAGGGGAAGTTGTCTTACAAGTCTTTGATCCAAGTCACTATGCAATTCAATGTGCAGCATGTTCTGATTATGATCGTTTCTTCCAGCAAGAAA
>JAHHRC010000225.1 GCA_020026035.1 Erysipelotrichaceae bacterium
AATTAGAAGAACTTGCCTTGTATATGAAAGACGCAACACTTGCGACAACGATTTCATGCTATCAAGCAATGTTACCGGGGAAGATTAAACCAATGGCAAACAAACATACCGTCGCAATGGTGGATTATGTAAAGGTCAGTGGCTTAGAGTGTACTTTGACTCCAAAACAAGCTGAAGCCTATCAATATGTATTAGATCATAAGGAAGTGCTGTACAAAGACTTACGAAAAAAGTATCCAAATCAAGCAAATCAACTCGTAAAGATGCAGGCGTTGATTCGTTACCAAAAAGAAAAAGAAGCAAGTGTTTGGGTGGAAGCCTCACAGGACGCGAGCCTTCCATTTACCCCCTTACAACAAAAGGTGTATGACGATATTTTAATGAGCGATGATTTGGTGTATTTATTACGCGGTGTAACCGGGTCTGGAAAAACCGAAGTGTATTTGCAACTTGCAAGCCATGCGATTAAGCAAGGCAAACAAGTGTTGATTCTCGTTCCGGAAATTGCTTTAACACCACAAATGATTGAACGTGTCTCGAAGCGTTTTGCAAGTGGCTTAGCCATTTATCATTCGGGTTTAAATGCACAAGAAAAGTACGAACAATATAAACTTGTCAAACAAGGAAAAGCGAAGATTGTTGTAGGGACAAGATCAAGTGTGTTCTTACCATTTCAAAATCTAGGCTTTATTGTCATGGATGAAGAACATGATTCTTCTTACAAACAAGATGTACAACCATCGTACCATTGTCGTGATATTGCGATATGGCGTTCGAAGTATCATAACTGTAAGCTTCTTTTAGGGTCTGCGACTCCAACCTTAGAGTCTTATGCAAGGGCGTTAAAGGGTGTGTATCATTTAGAAATCATGGATCAAAGGATTAATCCGATTCAAGTGAATGTAAGTGTTGTAGATCTAAAAGAGGCAATGAAGAATCGTGAATCCTATATAATCACAAAAACCCTATACGACAAGATGTATTTTGCCTTAGAACGAAAAGAACAAGTCATTTTATTGTTGAATCGAAGAGGGTATCATGCACGTTTTCGTTGTAATGTATGCAAAGAAACGTTACTATGTCCCCATTGCGATTTAGCAATGAGTTATCATCAAAATGAGAATATGCTAAAATGTCATACCTGTGGTACGACGATGCAAGTGCCTTTGATTTGTCCTTCTTGCAAACAAAAAACAACCTTTGCGACCTATGGCTTTGGAACCCAACGTCTTATGGAAGAAGCACAACAACTCTTTCCAAACGCAAAACTAATGCGCATGGATGCCGATACAACGACAAAGAAAAATGCCCATAAGAAGATGCTTACGGCCTTTGGAAACCATGAAGCAGATATACTAGTTGGTACGCAGATGATTGCCAAGGGATTGGATTTTCCAGATGTCACACTTGTTGGCATTGTTAATGGCGATGAAGGCTTGGCAAGATCGGATTTTCGTTCGTGTGAAGATACCTTCGATTTGTTAATGCAAGCAGCGGGAAGATCAGGTCGTAAGGATAAACAAGGGGAAGTTGTTTTACAGGTCTTTGATCCAAGTCATTATGCAATTCAATGTGCAGCATGTTCTGATTATGATCGTTTCTTCCAGCAAGAAA
>JAHHRC010000226.1 GCA_020026035.1 Erysipelotrichaceae bacterium
GGTCACAAGTGATGAACTCATCACGATGACGGCAAGTAACACGTTTGTTAGCAAAACGACCATTTTCATCAAGAGGTTCGTTTGCCTGTGCAACTGTGTACTCATCTTCAACATCTGCTGTCATATAAACAACTTCTGATGTTACAACACCTGTTTCTTTATCTACCTTTCTATAAGGAGCTTCAATGAAACCATATTCATTAAGACGGCTATAACAAGCAAGATAAGAGATAAGACCGATGTTAGGACCTTCAGGTGTTTCAATAGGACACATACGTCCATAGTGTGTATAGTGAACGTCACGAACTTCGAATCCGGCACGGTCACGAGAAAGACCACCAGGACCAAGAGCTGAAAGACGTCTTTTGTGAGTAAGTTCTGCAAGTGGGTTGTTTTGGTCCATAAACTGTGAAAGTGGAGAAGAACCAAAGAATTCTTTAATTGCAGCAACAACAGGACGAATATTGATGAGAGCCTGTGGAGTAATTGACTCATCTTCGTCTTGTGCTTGAAGTGTCATTCTTTCACGAATAACACGTTCCATTCTTGTAAATCCAATTCTAAATTGGTTTTGTAAAAGTTCACCTACTGCACGAATACGACGGTTACCAAGATGGTCGATATCATCAATGTTACCAACGCCGAATGCAAGGTTAATAAGGTAAGAAACTGTTGCAAAAATATCATCTGTAATGATGTGTTTTGGAATAAGGTCATCTTGATGAAGTTTAATTTCTTCTTTAAGTTCTTCCTCATCATCACCACATCTTTCAAGAATTTCTGAAAGTACACGATAAGAAACTTTTTCGTTTATGCCAAGTTCTTTGCAATCAAAATCAACATATTTTGAAATATCAACCATACCGTTTGATACGATTTTTATTTCTCTGCCTTCAAGGTCGATAAACGCATTCATAACACCTGCGTTTTCAATTTCAAGTGCTTTTTCAGCCGAAATAACTTCGCCTGCATCTGCAAGAAACTCGCCCTGTGGAGAAATGATTGGCTGTGAAAGCTTATGACCAGTAAGTCTATCGCTAATAGCCAACTTTTTATTGTATTTGTAACGACCTACTCTTGATAAATCATAACGATGAGCATCAAAGAATAAACCATCTAAATGAGCCTGTGCTGTTTCGAGTGTTGGTGGTTCGCCTGGACGCAACTTTTTGTAAACTTCAAGAAGAGCTTCTTCTTGGTTCTTTGTTGTATCCTTTTCAATAGTTGCTTCTATTCTTTCATCGTCGCCAAAATATTCACGAATCTCATCGTCACTGCCAAGACCAAGTGCACGAAGAAATGTTGTGATGAATATTTTACGGTTTTTGTCTATTCTTACATAGAATAAGTCGTTTGCATCGGTTTCGTATTCAAGCCATGCGCCACGGTTAGGAATAACTGTGTTAGTAAACAATTCCTTACCAGTCTTATCGTGTTCCATGTGATAATAAACACCTGGAGAACGAACGAGCTGTGATACGATACATCTTTCCGCACCGTTTATAACAAAAGTACCAGCATCTGTCATAAGTGGAAAATCACCCATGAAAATTGTGTTTTCCTTAACTTCGCCAGTTTCTTTGTTTTGCAAACGAGCTCTTACTTTAA
>JAHHRC010000227.1 GCA_020026035.1 Erysipelotrichaceae bacterium
AGGTGAATACTAGTGGTCAATTGGAGATTGTGAATGATCATCGTTCTAGATTTGCAAGTCTTCAACCGCGTGTTAGTTTGAATGAAGAGAAAGATACACTGGAATTGATTCATGAACCGATTCAATTAAGTGTCTTGAAGGTTGAGGGTGATAAACCGTTGGCTGGTGCTGCGTTTGAATTAAAGAGTGGAGATGCGGTATTGCATAATTGGACTTCTACAAAGGAAGCTGAAGTTATTAAGCCTTATTTACTAGCGAAGGAAAATGGTGTTGAACTTGTTTCTGAGCTAGTGATTCATGAAGTAAGCAATCCTGGATATAAGTTGGCTTCAGATCGAAAGATTGAACTGATTGATGATCACGAAGAAGTAATTCCAAATGAAAAGACACATGTAGAGATTCATAAGGTGAACACTAAAGGTGTTGCATTGCCTGGTGCTATGTTTGAAGTGTTAGGTGATGGTGTTGAGGTACGTGTGAATAAGGCAGATGCTTCGAAGTTTGATGTGTATGGTCTTGTGTATGGCAAGGCGTATACGTTAAGTGAAGTACAGGTGCCTAAGGGATATGTGCCGATGGATGATTTAACGATTACTTTGAATGAAAATGGATTTGTGAATTACGGAAATGAAACAGGTAAAGTGATTCGTATTGAGAATACAAAGATTCCATTCTTTGTGAAGAAGGTTGAAGTTGTAAATGGTGAGGAAGTTGGTGTGTTAGCGGATGTTTCCTTTGAAATTTACGATGGAGATAAGGTTGTTAAGTCGTTTAAGAGTAATGAGTCTAGCGTTGATTTGTCTGGAGAATTAGAGATGGATCATACGTATCGTCTTGTGGAAACTCCACATCCTGGATACAAGGCAATTGATGCTATTGTATTTAGAATTGATGCGAAGAGTAAGAACGTTGTGATTGAACAAGGCAAAGATGCGTATGTGAGTGAAGATGGTACTTTGGTTGTTAAGAATGAGAAGACGAAAGTGATTCTTCATAAGGTCAATGAAGAGAAAGAGCCTTTAGAGTTTGCGAAGTTTGTTGTGGATGGAAATGAGTATGTGACGGATTCTGATGGAAATGCGATTGTGTATGGATTGGATGCAGGTGCATCGTATTCTGTGCATGAAGTAGAAGCTCCAAATGGCTATGTTGCAACGGATGATTTCATGATTCACGTAGATGAGAAGGAAGATGCTTTGATCGTGAATAAGAAGGCAAAATACTTCATTGGTTCTTACTTTGAAAAGGTTCAAGAAGGCAATGAACTTGCTGGATGTGAGTATTTGATTAAAGATGGTGAGAATGTTGTGTCTAAGGTAGTAAGCAGTACATCAGTTGATGAGATTGTTGATGCGTTAGAACGTAATAAGACATACACCATTGAAGAAGTAAAAGTGGTAGATGGTATTGTCTATGTGGATGATGTGAAGTTTGAAATCAATAAGCGTGGCGAATTAATGCTTGTTGGAGACTATGAACATGCAAGTATGAAGGGCAATGATACGATTCAAATCGTACATAAGCCTACAAGATTGGATGTTCGTAAGGTAGATGAAAGTAAACATCGTTTGATGGGCGCTGTGTTTGAATTGATAGATGAAGATA
>JAHHRC010000023.1 GCA_020026035.1 Erysipelotrichaceae bacterium
GGACTCTTATGATCCACAATACGCTTAAACGCTTCCTTCTTATCGTTACGCTTAACTGCCACATAGGTTTGCTTAACCGTTTCACTTGAAACATTCTTCGGTTCAATCTTAATCACCGTCGGATCTTGCAAATACTCATTCGCTAAGCTTTCCACATTCTTAGGCATTGTCGCTGAGAACATAATATTCTGTGTCTTACCTTCAATCTTGTTGTAAATCGCATGAATGTCATCCGAGAATCCCATCTTAAGCATCTCATCTGCTTCATCCAAAATAAACTGCTTTACGTTTTTCAAAACCAAAGTCTTACGCTTAATATGGTCATTCAAACGACCAGGCGTACCTACCACAATACGCGGATTCTTCTTCAGCTTCTTCATCTGGTTGACAATACTATCTCCACCATACAAAGTCACAACCGAAATCCCATCCGTATACAACAATAACTTTCGATACTCTTCCGCTACCTGTAGTGCTAACTCACGGGTTGGACAAACAATCAAAGCCTGTACACTTTCATCATTCACATCGACATTTTCAATCGTTGGAATCGCATAGGCAACTGTCTTACCTGTACCTGTTTGGGATTGTGCTAAAACATCCATCCCCTTTTGAATCACAGGAATCGCTTCTTCCTGGATCTGTGAAGGCTCTACAAAGCCCATCGCATCGATTGCCTTAAGCAATCTTTCATTTTGTGTTAATTCAATAAATTTCATCTAATAATCTTTCTACTTTTTCATCGTGCAATCTAGCAAAGCCCTCTTGCCCAATCATTCAATGAAAAGCAATCTCTTTACCATGGTCTTAAAAACCAAATTTGCATTTGTCAATCATACCATAAAACACAAATAAAAGATACGAAAAAGAAAAAACCGTGCATTTCACACGGTAATTCCACAATTATACATTGAAGCGGAAGAACACAACGTCCCCATCCTTCATCACATATTCTTTTCCTTCAATACGAATCTTACCAGCTTCCTTCAAAGCCTGTTCACTCTTATAAACCATCAAGTCATCAAAGCTATACACTTCTGCCTTAATAAACCCACGCTCAAAGTCCGTATGAATGACACCAGCACACTGAGGCGCCTTCATTCCTTCATGGAACGTCCAAGCACGACACTCATCTTCACCTGCCGTCAAGAACGTACGAAGACCCAATAAGTGATACGCAGCTTGAATAATCTGATCAAGACCAGAAGACGTAATTCCTAACTCTTCTAAGAACGCAGCCTTTTCTTCCTTGTCTAAACCAGACAATTCTTCTTCTACCTTTGCACAGATCGAAATACATTCACTGCCTTCTTTACTCGCAAATTCCTTTACCAAGTTGAAATACTTGTTACTAGTAGGATCTGAAACCTCTTCATCACTCATGTTCGCAACATAAATGACAGGTTTTGCAGTCAATAAACTAAAGTTCTTCAACACTTCACGATCCGAATCATTTAGGTTCTCCAACAAACGAATTGGCATTCCTTCAGTTAAAGCAGCCTGGAACTTCTTAAGCGTTTCCATTTCCTTCACTGCATCCTTGTCTTTTGACTTTGCCTTACGTTCCACCTTACCAAGACGTGTTTCTACCGTATCCAAATCCGAAATACACAACTCTAAATTAATCTCTTCAATATCACGAATCGGATCTACCGACCCTTCTACGTGCATAATATTCGAATCATCAAAACAACGAACCACATGCACAATCGCATCCGTCATACGAATATGGGACAAGAACTTATTTCCTAACCCTTCGCCCTTCGAAGCCCCTTTTACAAGACCGGCAATATCCGTAAATTCAAATGTTGTATGAATTGTTTTCTTCGGATTAAATAACTTCGCTAACTCCAACAAACGTTCATCTGGAACTTCAACCACACCCACGTTTGGATCAATCGTAGCGAAAGGATAATTCTCAGCCAAAATCTGACTGTTTGTAATTGCGTTAAATAATGTTGATTTCCCAACGTTTGGTAAACCAACGATACCTGCTGTTAATGCCATATAAAACTCTCACTTTCTTTGCCTATGTAGTATATACCACTTACTCACTCACGGAAACGTGTTCCACCACTTTTTTCAACTTCCGCTCAAATTCTCTTCTTGGAAACATAATCACCGCATCACAACCCTGACACTTAATCTTAATGTCAGCCCCAACACGAATCACTTTCCACAACTTCGATTTATGACAAGGATGTTCCTTCTTCATCTCAACAATATCATTCAATCCATATTCTTGTTTAACCATGAAACTTCCCCCTATACGCCTTCAATGTATTCTTCAGTAACATGCAAATCGTCATCGGACCTACACCCTTTGGAACAGGAGTAATCTTAGACACATGTGGCAACACAGAATCAAAATCCACATCCCCACACAATTTGCCATCCACACGATGAATCCCAACATCGACCACAAACGCACCTTCTTTGACATAGCTTGCATCAATCATCTTAGGTTGTCCAATCGCTACCACCAAAATATCCGCTTGCTTACAAACTTCCTTTAAATCCTTTGTCTTTGAATGACACACCGTAACCGTCGCATTCGCATTTTGCAACAAGCGTGCAACCGGTGTACCAACCAATTTCGATCTTCCAAGCACAACCGCATTCTTACCAACAAGATCACAATCCATCTTCTTCAAGATTTCCATCACCCCAAGCGGCGTACATGGAACCATGCAATCAAGCCCACTATAAAAACGACCAATATTCAATGGATGTAACCCATCCACATCCTTACTCGGATCAATCGCTTGAATCACAACAATCTCATCCAAGTGCTTCGGCAGTGGAAGTTGAACCAAAATCCCATCCACTCCATCATCCTTGTTCAATCCATCAATCACTGCAAGCAATTCATCCATCGTACAATCCGCATCCAAATGAATCAAAGACGAATCCATACCAATCGCATCACACGCCTTCGTCTTCCCCGTTACATACGACAAAGAAGCCGGATGATTCCCAACAAGCACAACCGCTAAATTCGGAACACGTAAATTCTGTTCCACAAGCGCATCAATCTCAGCCTTCATACCAAGACGCAATTCCTGTGATAACTCACTTCCATAAACAACTCGATCCATCTTCTTCCCCCTTAAAACAACGTTTCAGAATCCAATACAATCGTAACTGGACCATCATTCACCAAAGCAATCTTCATATCCGCACCAAACACACCTGTTTCAACACGAACACCAAGCCCTCTTAGATACTCATTAAAATAATCATATAACCTAGACGCATGACTTGGATTTCCAGCCCCCGTAAAACTTGGCCGATTCCCTTTCCTACAATCGGCATATAAGGTAAACTGCGAAATACTCAAAATCGAGCCACCAATCGCATCCAGATTCAAATTCATCTTGCCATTTTCATCCTCATTGATCCGTAAACGAACAATCTTATCCGCCATCTTCTCAACAATCGCCTCATCATCCGCATCCTGAATGCCAACTAAAATCATATATCCTTGATCAATCGCTCCACTCACCTTGCCATCAATCGTGCAAGAGGCAGAACTCACTCTTTGTATTACTGTTCTCATAATTCAAGATAATACCATACTTTCGCCACTTTTTAAACGACACACAAACCACCACACAAACAAAAACTTGCATTCTACAGCACTTTTTTGATATTATCCTACCCATGGAAAAGAAATTAAACAAAATACAAGCACTCCTATGTGCACTTATACTCGCATTTACATGCATACAACCTTCGACACTACACGCCGAAGAAGAAAACAAAGAACCACAAATGATCTGTATCACAAAAGAGGATACCGACCCACTATCAACCATTAAAACAAAAATGATTGAAGCCCAATTTGAGGACACATCATCGATTGACATCGAACAAAGTACGATCTCCATCCATGATTTCCAAAAAGAACACGGCCTCTTCCTCATCAACGCCCAAGTTCAACTCGCCTCCACCGAAGAAACAACCACCCCTCTAGGATATGCCTTCAATAAGCAAATCCTACTCTCCATCGAACCATCGTTCACACCAGAATTCATCTTAGAAAGTGAAACCATTAACCTCAAACTCAACGACGAATTCAACCCAATGGACTACGTTGCCTATTTAAACAACGAAACCCAGCCAACCACCATCCGTGTCGACCACAACGTCGATACATCAACACCAGGTTACTACCAAGCAACCTACACCGCTTCCAACATGGCCAACCAATCCAAAACCCAAACCATCACTGTCCATGTCATTAAGCCACTTTCTGGACCAAGATTAATCTCTTTAGAAGAATGTCACATCAATGACGATGGCTCCATCGAAGCGATGTTTAAAGCAATTAACGCCGTCCGAGAAGCAAACGGCCTTCACCCATACATTTACGGTGACACCCTCATGCAAAAAGCCGCAGCCATCCGTGCCGAAGAAGCAAGCATGCACATCGGCCACTACCGCCCAGATGGCTCCTACTACCCAAGTGTCTTCGAACAACTTGGAATCAACGTCTCGGCATCAGAAATCCTAGTCGCATATGGCGATTCGGTACAAACAAACCTAAACTGGTGGCTCAACGAACCATTACACGCAGCCATCGTACTCGATCAAAACTTCACCCACATCGTACTTGGCCACCATGGCTCGGTATGGTCAGGTGAGGCCTACTAAACGCAAAAATACAGTTCTCCACATCGGAAAACTGTATTTCTTTTTATTTCTGCTTCACAAACTCCAACAAAGCCTTCGCAGCTTCATCAATTCCATGATCTCCCTTATTCTCTAAACCAAGACAAGTATACACTTCCCCAACCGGAATCCCCGTTTGATACAACGCATCAAACATCCGATCAATTAACGGCATACACTCCTCTTTCTTTTGAACAGGGCCAAACGGATTACTAAAGAACGTCGTACTAATACCCTTTTCTTGCGTCGTACCTAAGGCAAAACGCTTGCCTTCAATAAAGGTTTGTTTCGCCTCTTCTTGATTTTCAAAGAAACGCAACCCACGACAATCCGTATAGTTATTCGCATATAAGAAACAATCCACTTTTTGGTCCGTCGTAATCACCCGATAGGTCGAAGCAGGCAATACAACACGGGCATTCATCTTCTCTGGACTAAAGAAAATCGAACGATCCATATCCCGGTAAGCAGTACCCTTGTCCAAATCATCCAAACGAACAAACGCACCAATCTCACTACCTTGAGCAACTACATTCCCATTGGCATCTAAATGAATACTTCCCATATCATCAAAGACAATCTCCTGATGATCAATCAAGTCACTTGCAAGAATCGACAACGCCTCAATCGTCTCCGACTTACCAGCACCCGAGTCTCCCATAAACATAAGACCCTTCTTCGTACCATCCTTCAAGTACATATTCACCATAGCCCCATGAATCGGTAACCAACCCTTTTGCATCATGGAACAATTATGCAAGGTCAATAACGCCTTCTTCGTATAGCCAAAGTAATCAATCTCTTCACTATCCGAAACCTTACCAACCCAAATATCATTCTCAACATCATAATGGAACACCGTATCCTTCGTTCCATCCTTGTTACCAAATAGAAGAATCGCATCTGGTTTTACACCATTCGCCTCTTCTAGACTTGCAAGTTCAAACAAGTTCGCAAGGGCAATCGCTGAACTAATATGATCACGATGGAAATACGCAAAGATTAACAACGACCCAACCTTCGCCGGATAACAAATCCACTCTTCCACACCCTTCACAAAATTATGAATCGGGTTATGATCAATTTCCGCAAACACATTCTTACGCTTATTTGACTTTGGATGTAAGATCAATGGCGTCCGTAACATCATCCGATTAATAAACGGAATCCCTTGAAGCTGATCATACACAGAAGGCAAGTTTGTATCATAGTACTGCAATAACACACTCGCATTCGTACCTGCTTGCAATTGCCGATACACCTTATTCTGGCCACCCTGAATACGCTCTTGTACCTTACGATAGAACTTCAACACAACCGTATTTTCAAACGAATCCGCCTCAATGAAATTCTGTTGTTGATAGCCATCTTCATTCGAAGAAAACAACACCGAATAACGTTGTAAACTACGCCAACAGTTGTAGCCCTCTTCAATCAACGCCTCAAACATATGACGCTTTGCAAGATATGGATGATCCAACTCTTCCACTTCCATTACCGTCAAATAGCGAAGCACAAGCTTCAACTCTTTCTTCACATCTTCCAAACTCGCATACCCATCACTCACATAGGCATACAACTCATAGTGATGTTTCTTCAAAAATGGCAATAGGTAGTCCAAATAAGCATCAAACCCTTCCGATTGCACCAACTCATTCGATGTACGGATATACTTTTTCGAATAGTTCAAAATCACCGTATTGTTGTGAAAATAATAAGATTCTTTCATCAGCTTACCTTCTTTCTTAAGCGCAATTGTACACGGAATACGAAAAGAAAAAAACCATTTTGTTCAACTTTCCACAAATGCAGTATAATAATCCAAAAAAGGAGTACACTATGTCATTTCTAAAACCAACAAGCAACCCAAAACCACTCGTCGATACCGTCTTTGCCATCAGTAACCTCGCCGAACAACAACGTAAAACAACCCCATCCGTCATTAACGCAACCATTGGCTCCTTGTATAACGAAGACCACCAACTCGTTGCCTACGAAACCCTCTTTCAAAACCTCAACACCCTACCAAACACCATCAAAGCAAGCTATGCCAAAAGCTTTGTTGGAAACCCTGACTTCCTACAAACCATAACCCCCTTCATCACAAATAACACCCTAACAATTCCCCACACAACCATCGCTACTCCTGGAGGAACTGGAGCCATATCCGCCACCTTCTCAAACATCCTAGAAGAAAACGAAACCATCATCCTACCAGACATCGCCTGGGGCTCTTACAAACTCATGGCCGAAGTCAAACACCTAAACACCCTTATCTACACCATGTTTGAAGACGACCACTTCAACCTAAACTCCCTCATATCATGTATCGAAGAAGTATCCAAAACCCAACAACGCATCCTCTTTGTCCTCAATGACCCATGTCATAACCCAACCGGCTATTCCTTATCAAACGATGAATGGATGTGTCTTGCCACCTATTTGAACAAAAAAAGTAAGACCCACAAAATCATCTTACTCAACGATATCGCCTACATCGACTATAGCTTCAACCTTACAAACAGTCGTTCTTACATGCAACACTTCAACAACCTCAACGAAAACATCCTAACCATCATCGCCTTCTCCTGCTCAAAAACCTTCACCGCTTACGGCATGCGCGTAGGTGGTGCGATCCTCATCAACCAAAACCAAGACACCGTCCAACAAGTCAAAGTCGCCTTTGATAAATACGCCCGTGCCACTTGGTCAAACATCCCAAATGCCCCAATGCACGCCATCACTAACACCTTAAACAATGACAAACAAGCCTTCCTCAACGAAAAACAAACCTACATCAACCTCCTTAACAAACGCGCCACATTATTCTTAACACAAGCCAAAGAAGTAAACCTTCCAACCTACCCATACAAAGAAGGCTTCTTTATCACCATCCCAATCGACAACGACAAAAAACAAGCCTACCACGAAGCCCTCATCAACCACCACATCTACACCGTCCAAGTAAACAAAGGCATCCGCATTGCCCTTTGTTCGCTATCCTTACAAGACATCGATACCCTTGCGTATCGCCTTAAAGACATCCTCGATTCCATTTAAAAACTGTGAGTTTTCCTCACAGCTTTTTTATCGATGAAAACTACCTTGTACTTCTAACGCAAATTGTCTAGCTTGTTCTAATTCCAACGCATCCGGCAACTTCCGATTCATAAACAAGAACTTCCCCTTCAAAGCAAGATGCACCGGATACACCGTAATACCCTTATGTTCCAAGATATTAATCGCTAACTCCATGCAATCATTGCCCTTACAAGACGTCGAAAATACCGCCGCCCCTTGAATCTCATTCACCGGCAATAATTCCAAATAATCCAATAAATCTTGATCCGGTTTACCAGCATAAATCCCCATACCAACAAACAATAAGTCCGTCTTAGGAAGAATGGATGGCACATGAATATCAATTAACTCAGCACCGATTGTGTCAGAAATCACTTCTGCAACCTTTTTTGTATTTCCTTTTCGTGATTGAAAAATAACTGTCGAATTTACCATAAAACCTCTTCTTTTACTCCAATACCTTTTCCACAACACTTACAACAAGCGTTAATAGAATCGACGCAAGAATCGCCGTAGGTAAGCCAGCAATATAACTACCTGCAGACATCGCAAAGGCAAGCTTCAATACCACCGCATTAATAATCAATGTAAACAACCCAAACGTCATAACCGTAACTGGGAATGCCAACACCTTCAATAACGGCTTAATCGTCGCCTCAAAAATCGTCAACGCAAGTGCCGTCGCCAAAATCGAACCTACTCCTGCAAACTGAATCGAAGCACCAAACAACGCATCAATAATCCATAACGAAATCCCATTCGTAATCCAAATCTTTACAACTTTTTTCATCATTTTTCCCCTTTAGTCAACCGGTGGCTTCAAAAACGAAGACACCTTCATCAAAATAAATAACACCAATACAATCACCGAACAAACATCCACAATCACATGTTGGGTATCAAACAACCTCGTCAACACCTTCGGCATCGTATTCTCAACTTCTTTCACTAACGCAACCCGCGTTACCTCTTTGTCATCCAAATAAAACACCACATCCCCATGGATCACATCCGGATCATCACTTTCACGGTCTAACACTTCAATCTTACACGACAACTGTTCTCGACTTATCTCAACCGGCAAAACCGCTTCAAAATCCGCATCCGGCACAAACTTCACCGTCGCAAATGGAATGTTGTATTTCTTTAACGAAATCGTTTTACTACCAATCTCATCTTTCGAAATACTTACAATCTGATACGATTCAAACCCTCTTGCAAACATCCGTCGCAAATCAATACAAGCACTCTTCACATCACTTGCACCACTCACACAACCAACAAAGCCAAGCCCCTCTTGGTTCGCATAGGCCACAACACTCACACGCCCATCTTCACCAACACAAGCCTTCGCTCCAAGCACCGTTTCATCATGCAACGCATCATTTGCGTCAAAGAACGGAATCATAGACTTAAACGGCCGTTGTGATGGCTGCTTATTCGTTGGCTTTACTTCATAACTCTTACTCGTAAACACACTGTAGAAATTCGAATTCTCTAAACCAGCCGACACAAGCCTTCCAAGATCTTTACAACTTGTCTTCATGCCTTCTTCCCTTAGCCCAAACACATTCGTAAAGGAAGTCGATGAAAGATGTAACTCACTTGCCGTATCATTCATCAACGACACAAACGACGCATTCGATCCACTCACACACTCCGCAAGCATCGCCGTTGTATCATTACTTGATACAAGCATCATCGTCTCTACCAAATCACGAACCGTAAGAATCTCACCCTCTTGAATCCACAAGACATCTTTATTGTGGTCATAGGTTTCAAACGCAGCGGATGACATCGTAACTTCATCATTCAAGTCCTTTTCACAACCCAAATAGATCCCCATCAACTTTGTAAGACTCTCAGGTTGGAACTCCTCCTCAGCATTCTTCTCATAGACAACCTTGCCACCATTTTCCTGAATCAAACAAGCCGAAGGACTGCTTAACCCATACGGATCAACCACCCGTTCTTCCACAACCACTTCTTCTACTTCTTCGGTATTCACTTGTTCCTCATCGTTTTCCGCATAACAATTAAGCACCGTTGTAATACACAAAACAATGACCATCACAATCTTTTTCATACCGTCTATTTTACAATGAAACACCAATTTTTTCCACAATCGTACCTTACAAAAAAAGTGTCACCGAATCCCGATAACACTTTTTAAACACTTACTCAACGCGCAATAAACGCATCGCATTCAATACACAAATAAACGCAACACCCGTATCCGCAAAGATGGCAAGCCACATATTCGCATAGCCAAGTGCCCCAAGAATCAAAATCGCAAACTTCACAAGCAACGCAAAGTAAATATTCTGATTCACAACACCAACAATCCGCTTCGAAGCCTTCATTGCTCGACTCACATCGCTCACACGATCCTTCATCAACACAACATCCGCAGCCTCAATCGCTGCATCACTTCCTAACGCACCCATTGCAAAGCCTAAATCACTTGTCGCAATGACCGGTGCATCGTTAACACCATCTCCAACAAAAGCCGTCTTCTTCAAGCTACACAATTCCTTCACAATCGAAACCTTATCCTGTGGTAAACATTCCCCATAATAACGATCCACACCAAGTGCCTCACCAGCTTTTTGAACAAGCTTCTTATGATCCCCAGACACAAGCACAACTTCCTTCTTCATGCCCTTCAATAACGCAATCGCTTCAATCGCATCCTCTTTCAACGTATCTTCTAAGACAATATATCCACAATACGAACCATTCTTACTCACATGAACAATCGTCCCAACAACTTCGTCAAAGACCTCAATTCCAGCATCCTTCATTAACGCCTTATTCCCAACAAGAAGCGCATCACCATCATACAAACAGCTCAACCCCTTCCCAGGAATCTCTTTCATTTCAGAAAGCAAGTCTTCTTCTACAACAATCGAACTTTCTTTCTTAATTCCAAGCCCAATTGGATGATTCGAAGAATGTTCCGCAATACTTGCATAATCGATCAACTCTTGACGACTCACACCATCCTTCATAAACACATCACTAATATGGAACACACCACTTGTAAGAGTCCCTGTCTTATCAAAGACAACCGTTTCCACATCCTTAAGACCTTCTACCAAAGAAGCTCCCTTAACCAAAATACCTTGTTTACTCAATCCACCAATCCCAGCAAAGAATCCAAGTGGAATCGAAATCGCCAACGCACAAGGACAAGAAATAACCAAGAACGTACAAGCACGATAAATTCCATCCTCAAAGCCACTACCAAAGAACCCAACAACAAGCGCTACAATCACCGCCGCCACAACAACTGATGGTGTATACCATCTTGCAAACTTCGTAATAAACTGCTCACTCTTCGCTCTTCGTTCATCGGCATTTTCCACAAGATCTAATATCTTCGCAACCGTAGAATCTCCATATAATTTCGAAACTTGAATCTCTAATAACCCAGACTCATTCAAACTACCACTCACAACACTACTATTCACATCCACATCAACCGGTCTAGATTCCCCAGTAAGACTTGCCATATTCAACGAAGAACTACCCTTTACAACAACACCATCCAAAGGAATCCGTTCTCCAGGTTTCACTTGCACAACTTCCCCAATCGAAACACCACTTGGATCTACTTCTACAAACGAACCATTCCGTAACACTCTAGCAACATCTGGACGAATATCCATCAAAGCACCAATTGACTTACGACTCGACGCAACCGCCTTTTCTTGGAAATACTCACCAATTTGATAAAACAACATAACACCAGCCGCTTCACTAAAGTCCTGCAAATACAACGCCGCAAGAGTCGCTATCGCCATTAAGAAATTCTCATCAAAGATCTTACCCTTACCAATATTCAAAACAGCCTTAAACAATACCTTATAACCAAGAATACCGTACGCAACAAGCATCAACACATCCTTCATTAGACCACTTACAAACAAGCCCCCAACAAAGAACAACGCACCAGCAATCAATGTCCAAAGCGCATAATCCACACCAGCTGATTCTTCCACTTTCTCCTTGCGAATCACAACATCACTTTCTTCACGCTTAATAACATCCTCAATCACCGTCGACAAATCCTTCTCACTACGATCTGTCACATATACACACTTGCCATTCATAAAATTCAAACGACAATCCTTCACACCTTCAACAGCACAAATCTTACGTTCAATCTTCGCCGCACAATTCGCACAATCCAAGCCTTCTACATACAATACATGCTCTACATCGCCATCACATACAACATACGCTTCCCGTTCTTCATGGTCATGCCCATGTTCGTGATGATGTTCTTCATGATCATGCCCACAGCAGCAGCCATCTTCATGCTCGTGTTCGTGATGGTGTTCTTTATGGTCGTGACCGCAGCAGCCATCATGATGATGTTCCTCATGTTCATGTCCACAACAGCAACCTTCTCCATGTTTGTGTTCATGATGATGTTCTTCATGGTCATGTCCACAACAACATCCTTCTTCATGGTGGTGTTCGTGATGATGTTCTTCATGCTCATGTCCACAACAGCAACCTTCTTCATTTTTATGCTCGTGTTCATGATGATGTCCACAACATTCGTGGTGATTATGTTCTTCTTCGACTACCACAACATCTTCACTTGCCACAATCTTTTTCACTTCTTCAAGAATTCTTGCGTATTCACTTTCTTCGCATTGTAGGCGTAATTTCCCTTTCATAAAGGAAATCGTCGCTTCTTCAACACCGTTTAATTTATTAATGTCTCGTTCAAATTTCGCTGCACAATTCGCACAATCTAAACCTTTGAGATGTAAGTTATATTGTTTCATAGAACCTCCTCATATGAATACTCACTCATATGTTCATATAAAGTATAGTCTCCTCCCTCTCCCTCGTCAACAAAAAATCCATTGTTTCACAAGAAAAAAAGAAGAGCACAATCACTCTTCCTTCGTTTCTTCGCCTTTTTGAATCGTCTTCAACAAGTCATCGAAATCAATTTTCGCCAACTGTTCTTGATAGACTTTCTCTGCTTCTTCCAATTGTTTTAATATGGTCTCTAATTTCTCATTTCGCATACAACAACCTCATATACCTTGGATTATAGCACAGATTGCACTATACTAGGTCTCTAGGAGAATTCAATATGATCAAAGAAAACTACCACACACATACAAAACGATGCGGCCATGCCTTTGGGGAAGACGAAGAATTTGTCCTTGCCGCGATTGAAGGTGGCTTAGAAACCTTAGGCTTCAGTGACCATGTACCATATCTTACCGAAAGCCCTCGCCATCGTATGAAATACGAAGAACTCGATGCCTACATCGAATCCATCCTTGCACTAAAAGAAAAATACAAAGACCAAATCAACATCCTTGTTGGTATGGAACTGGAATACTTCCCAAGTCAAATTGACCTCTTAATGGAATATCGAAAGAAACTCGATTATTGCATTATTGGCCAACACAACCTAGAACTCGATACCGATTCATGCTACAAGCTGGACAGTAAGGAAGGATTACTCACCTATTTAGATCGTATCGAAACTGCCTGTAAAATCGGTCTATGTGACTACATCGCACACCCTGACCTTTGTCTATTCAACTACCAACACGCAAACGATGAAACAAGCCTCTATGTCGCAAATCGTTTAGCTGACCTATCCCTAACCTACAATATTCCCCTGGAAATTAATTGTGGAGCAGGTCTTCGCATTGGTAAAACAGCCTTTGAAGACGGCATCCGTTACCCATACCCAACCCGCGCCTTCTTTGAAGTCTTCGCAAAACGACAAGCACCTGTCATCCTTGGTTTAGATGTACACAAACCAAAGTACTTCTTAACCGACAAATATATCGATTTAGCCATGCAAGAACTACAAGGCTTAAACCTCAATATACTTACCCATTACGATATCAAAGCCGCCGCAGACAAACGCAAGGCAAACCTTTAAGCAATCCATCAAGGGTTGCTTTTTTATTAAAAAAGCCTGTGTTTTCACACAAGCTTCGCAATTATAAATTCTCTTTGATTTCTTTTGCAATTCCAGCCCCATCAAGACCATAAGCTTCAAGAAGAAGATTTGCCGCAGCAGATTCTGCATAACAATCCTTCATACCAATCTTATGAATCTTACAAGGATGTGCTTCACAAGCAATCTCAGAAATCAATCCACCAAGACCACCAAAGACATTATGTTCTTCTGCAGTAAAGATCATATCGTGAGACTTCAATACCTCAACAATACCAGCTTCATCACAAGGCTTAATTGCACAAACATCCACAACCGTTAAATCAATTCCATCTTCCGCTAGAATTTCCGCAGCCTTAAGACAAGATTGCACCATCAATCCACATGCAAATACAGCTACACCCTTACCCTTACGAACCGTATGAACCTTCGTAAAGTCAAAGACATGATCTTCACTATAGACATCGTCTACACCAGATCTTCCAAGACGCACATAACATGGCATGTTTGTCTTAGACACATATTCAATCACAGCTTTTGTCTGTGCTGCATCACAAGGAACATATACTTCAAATCCAGGAATTACACGAGCAAGCGCAATATCTTCAATTGCTTGGTGAGAAACACCATCTTCCCCAACGGTAATACCAGAGTGCGTACCAACAACCTTTACATTTAGCTTTGGATACGCTACAGAGTTACGAATCTGTTCCCAAACACGTCCCACACAGAACATCGAGAACGAAGAAGCAAATGGCACAAACCCACTCGCTGCCAATCCTGCCGCATGACCAATCATATCTGCTTCGGCAATACCCATATCAAAGAAACGATTTGGACACACCTTCTTCGCACAAGCTGTCTTAGTCGAACCAGCTAAGTCCGCATCCAAAACGACAATACGCTCATTTTCTAAAACAAGTTCCGCTAACTTCTCACCGTAAGCTTCTCTAGTTGCCTTACCCATATTAAAGTGCCTCCAATTCTTCTAACGCCTGTTGTAGCTGTTCTGCATTAGGTGCCTTACCATGCCAACCAGCTTGGTTTTCCATAAAGGAAACACCCTTACCCTTTGTTGTCTTCGCGATAATTGCAGTCGGTTTACCCTTCACTGTCTTCGCTTCATCAAAGGCATTCTTCAACTGATCAAAGTCATGACCATCCACCACAATTACATGGAAGCCAAATGATTCAAACTTCGCATCGAGTGGTTCAGGCCCAATAACATCCTTTGTATTTCCATCAATCTGTAACCCATTCACGTCCACAATGGCACAAAGGTTATCACTCTTGTAATGCGCAGCCGCCATCGCAGCTTCCCAGATTTCGCCTTCTTCACATTCGCCATCACCCATCAAGCAATAAATACGATGATCATTGCCTAATAGTTTATTCGCAATTGCCATACCATCCGCAGCCGCTAGACCTTGACCAAGCGACCCTGTAGACATATCAACACCAGGCACATAATTCATATTCGGATGCCCTTGAAGCTTTGAATTCAACATACGGAATGTCATCAACTCTTCTTCCGCAAGAATTCCCTTCTCAGCAAGTGTTGCATATAGAAGCGGTGAAACATGACCCTTTGACAACACAAAACGATCACGATCAATCGTACTTGCATTCTCCTTGTTCACATCCATTACTTCAAAATACAGAACGGTTAAAATGTCGGTTGCCCCAAGACTACCACCTGGGTGCCCTGAATTTGCGTTTGCTACCTGCTTCAAAATATTCTTACGAATATTCGTCGCATGCTGTTTCAACTCAATATGATTCATATAATCTCCTTATCATGCACTATCGTGTGTATTCTAACATATTTACAGGCTTTTTTCCTTTCCAAGTTGCAGAAACCATGCCTGCAAACACAAAAAAGCCTTCCATGTTAGACACAGAAAGCTATACTTTGTAGCCGAACGAAATCAAACCATTTAACTAAAAAAGAAAAGATTACCATAAATTAGCACAAAAACCAAACTTCAATAAATAGCTTTGTTATCGTATTTCAGACCATTTTTAAAGCTTCCATCTGTCAAACTTTTTTGATACAAAACTCATCTAAGTTAGACACAGGTTGTTTTATCTTGCAGCACACCAACAGCATCCCAAATTACCGAACAAAATCTCGTCATTTCACTAAAAAAGAAAACATTACCATAAATTGAAACGAAACCGAGACTTTATGAAATGGCTTAGTTATCATATTTTAGCACATTTTTTATGTTTTCATCTGTCAGACTTTTTTGTCACAAAAGCTCTCAATATTTTCCACGGAAAGCTGTTCCTTGTCGGCCAATATCTGTAGCAAATCGTATCCAGTTGATATAAACCTAGCGTATAAAGAACTTCGATTGGC
>JAHHRC010000228.1 GCA_020026035.1 Erysipelotrichaceae bacterium
AGTTCCTTTGCAATCGCAACTGACATTCCATTACGAATACTCATTAGAGCTTCCATAAAGCGTGCAATACACAATGGCGTATGCTTTTCTGCTTGCAAGTTAATATCTAAATTACCCTTTGCAATCTCTTCGCCTGCCTTTTCAATCTGTTTGATGTATACACCAATCTTAATAACAACTACAACATACATACAAGCAAGGATAAACACTAAAACAGAAGACCTAAATACAAACGCAGCAATCATTGCAAGAAGTGGGAAGCCAAAGAATACACTATACGTATACTTCGCAATCCCTTGGTTGATGACATTTCGATTGAACCAACCATACAACCCCTTAAACCAACCAATGATCATATAGATAAGCGTTGTTTTCCAGAAGGTATTTGTCTTAATACGTCTTGCAATACTTTGCATACACATAAGAATATACAAACTCAGAAGCATCAATACACAAACTACATACATACCTCGATACGTTAGAAGCGTATTCACATAATGTTGACTCGCTATGTCAAAATCACTCAAAAGCGCTGCACATACAAACCCACCAAGTGCTACAACAACAAGAGGAACACGATCTACCCAAAGTAAGCAAATGCCCTCTTCGTCTTTCTTATGCCCAGCACTTGTAAGACTCAATACAAGTAAGACAATCATCATACCAACATATGTAATTAACTTACTCCAATGTGCTTGATTGTATGGAATAAACCTTTCATACATGAACTTCTCATACGTTAATACATCGTTGTATTCATACGTATCATAGACAATTCCATTTAGCTTATAACAAGCAATCCGATTCGTAGATTTCCCGTGATCTTTCACCACTACAACATACTCATTCAGATCTTGGTCATAACGGAAATAACCCATTTCATTCTTACTAAAGTCACCACGATGCTCGTTATAGTAGCCATCTGCCTCATCCCCATACAAGTACTTCGCATCTACATCTTTTAAGTCCTTCATATCCATCGCATCGGTTTGATCTGGTAAGAAGTAACTCGTACTACCATCCATCGAAGATGCCTTAAACACACCATCCTTATAGCCAGCTAAATAACCATCCTCTAAAGCCTTCTTAATATCAAAGTCCTTTGGATCATAGTCGGCAAAGTAATTGGTACGATTGCCATTATCATCTAGCAAGTAATACCGATAGAATGTCTTCTCATAGACCTTCTTACCTTTACTTGCATACTCTTGTTCACCTACAAGCTTCCAAGAATGGGTTGCTGCATCATACTCCGATAAGCTCATATACATATTCTGAATTGGCACATCCTCGGAAGTAACCAAATGCGTGCCTTGATAACTTCCACAGGATAAATAGAACGAGTTATGCATATAGTGATCTACATAATTCAATCCTCTTGAATGATTAAATTCATATGCAACCTCTGTATCAATAGTCTTAAGACGCTTATCTACGTATACATGCTCACTTACATAGAAATACCCGTAAGCTTCATACAAGATAAAACATCCAACAACACACATCAACACAACATACAACGTCTTAAACCACGTATTCGTTTTCCAAGTTTTCATAAATTCTCCTTGTAATGGCGGAAACCCACTTCCTTTAGGTGGTGGGA
>JAHHRC010000229.1 GCA_020026035.1 Erysipelotrichaceae bacterium
ACCTTCTTTGTAAGCCCAGCCCTTCTTGCTGTGTATGCTATCTATGCCTATAACAGTGGAATTGATCCAACGGAAGTCATTAGCTTATTAGTACTCGCAACCATTCTTACAGGTTCCTTATTTGTTTTGTTTATGAGTGTTATGTACACTGGCATGCACGTTGCCCAAGCATCGACTTGCCTTGATAAACTAGAAGCCCTCTACAAATCCATGGAACAAGAAGAAATCAAACACGGAGAAGTAGAAACCTTTGATAACTACAACATCCACTTTGACCATGTAAGCTTTGGCTATAAAAAAGACGATCTGATCCTAAATGATCTAAGTTTTGACTTACAAGAAAACAAAATCTATGCCCTTGTTGGTCGAAGCGGTAGTGGAAAATCAACCATTGCCAAGCTCTTAGCTGGTCTATACCAAGTCGATGCAGGAGAAATTCGTATTGGTTCAACCAACCTTCTAGACTACAAAGAATCTTCTCTCAATAGCCAAATTGCCTTTGTCTTCCAAGACGCAAAGCTCTTTGAAACATCGATTTACGAAAATGTTCAAATCGGTAACCCAAAGGCAACCCATGAGGAAGTTATGCAAGCCTTACACCTTGCCATGTGTGATCCAATCTTAGAAAAGCTCCCGAACAAGGAAGAAACCATCATTGGCGCAAAAGGAGTCTACCTCAGTGGTGGTGAAAAACAACGCATCGCCATTGCCCGTGCCATTTTAAAGGACGCTAAGATTGTCATTCTCGATGAAGCAAGTGCGGCTACAGATCCTGAATGTGAATACGAAATCCTACAAGCATTCAAAAACCTCATGCAAAACAAAACCGTTCTTATGATTGCTCACCGTCTAACAACAATCAAAGGCGTCGATGAAATCTTAGTCATTGATCATGGTGCAATTGTCGAACGTGGAAATGATGAAACACTTATGAACCAAAAAGGCTTGTATTACAAACTACAAACCTTATATGCCACTGCAAATGATTGGAGGGTCGTACATGATTAAGTACTTAATGAACCACTTTGCCCTAACCGAAACAGGCGCAAAGCAATTAAAAAAAGCTTCCCTATTATCCTTCCTTACTTTCTTTGTCAATATGACACCCATGTTTGTGATCATGTTTACGATTCAAGGAATCCTTGATCAAAATACCGCATCCTACTATGTGTATGGAGGTATTGTCGTAGGCATTGACCTTCTATTACGCATTGTCTATACCGTTTCCTATGACGCCCTTTATACAGCTGTATTCAGCGAGGCAAAAGTGCAACGCCTTAACGCTTCAAAAAAGCTAAAGGAATTACCACTCTCGTATCTATACAAACATGATTTAACCGACCTTAGTCAAATCATCATTGCCGATATTGCCGCATTAGAACATGCCATCTCCCATGCCCTACCACAAACAATCGGGATGTTACTATTTGTGGTTGTGATTGGCATCATGATGCTAGTAAGTAATTGGAAACTAGGTCTAACGGTCCTCATACCAATTCTTCTATCCCTTTACTTCAATCAGAAATCCTTACAAAAACAAAAAAATATGCACCACGACTTATACGATGTGCATCGTAAAAACTCCCAAGCCTTCCAAAATG
>JAHHRC010000230.1 GCA_020026035.1 Erysipelotrichaceae bacterium
ACCTTCTTTGTAAGCCCAGCCCTTCTTGCTGTGTATGCTATCTATGCCTATAACAAAGGCATTGATCCAACGGAAGTCATTAGCTCATTAGTACTCGCAACCATTCTTACAGGTTCCTTGTTTGTTCTATTTATGAGTGTTATGTACACTGGCATGCACGTTGCCCAAGCTTCCACTTGCCTTGATAAGCTAGAAGCACTTTATAAATCCATGGAACAAGAAGAAATCAAACATGGAGATGTAGAAACCTTTGACAACCACAACATCCACTTTGACCATGTAAGCTTTGGCTATAAAAAAGACGATTTAATCCTAAACGACTTAAGTTTTGACTTACAAGAAAACAAAATCTATGCCCTTGTTGGTCGAAGCGGTAGTGGAAAATCAACCATTGCCAAGCTCTTAGCTGGTCTATACCAAGTCGATGCAGGAGAAATTCGTATTGGTTCAACCAACCTTCTAGACTACAAAGAATCTTCTCTCAATAGCCAAATTGCCTTTGTCTTCCAAGACGCAAAGCTCTTTGAAACATCGATTTACGAAAATGTTCAAATCGGTAACCCAAAGGCAACCCATGAGGAAGTTATGCAAGCCTTACACCTTGCCATGTGTGATCCAATCTTAGAAAAGCTCCCGAACAAGGAAGAAACCATCATTGGCGCAAAAGGAGTCTACCTCAGTGGTGGTGAAAAACAACGCATCGCCATTGCCCGTGCCATTTTAAAGGACGCTAAGATTGTCATTCTCGATGAAGCAAGTGCGGCTACAGATCCTGAATGTGAATACGAAATCCTACAAGCATTCAAAAACCTCATGCAAAACAAAACCGTTCTAATGATCGCTCACCGTCTAACAACCATCAAAGGCGTTGATGAAATCTTAGTCATTGATCATGGAGCGATTGTCGAACGTGGAAATGATCAAACGCTTATGAACCAAAAAGGCTTGTATTACAAACTACAAACCTTATATGCTACTGCAAATGATTGGAGGGTCGTACATGATTAAGTACTTAATGAACCACTTTGCACTAACCGAAACAGGCGCAAAGCAATTGAAAAAAGCTTCCCTACTAAGCTTCCTTACCTTCTTTGTCAATATGACACCTATGTTTGTGATCATGTTTACGATTCAAGGAATCCTTGATCAAAACATCGCATCTTACTATGTGTATGGAAGTATTGTCGTAGGCATTGACCTTCTTTTACGCATTGTCTATACCGTTTCTTACGATGCTCTTTACACTGCAGTATTTAGTGAGGCAAAGGTGCAACGCCTTAACGCTTCAAAAAAGCTAAAGGAATTACCACTATCGTATCTATACAAACATGATTTAACCGATCTTAGTCAAATCATCATTGCCGATATCGCCGCATTAGAACACGCCATATCCCATGCCCTACCACAAACAATTGGTATGTTACTATTTGTGGTTGTGATAGGAATCATGATGCTAGTAAGTAATTGGAAATTAGGTCTAACCGTCCTCATACCAATCCTTCTATCCCTTTACTTCAACCAAAAATCCTTACAAAAACAAAAAAACATGCACCACGACTTATACGATGTGCATCGTAAAAACTCCCAAGCCTTCCAAAATG
>JAHHRC010000231.1 GCA_020026035.1 Erysipelotrichaceae bacterium
AACACATGGAATAGATACTTGGATAAACTTCTTTTCTGCAGTATCAACATTTAACTGCATCACATGATCGTTTAACACCCCATCGTAATACGTAACATCTTGTCCTTGATACTTTTCATTGAATTTTTCTACTACGTCATCTGCAATAATTGTACCACTAGCATACAATTCTTCGATTTGTTTCGCATGCGTATCAAAATCCAATAAATATGTATCTAACTTTGATTTCTCAACAAAGTGATTGCAGCTTTTCGCTACCCCAAACTCTCCATGATTCAAATACACATTAAAGTTATATGTTCCAAACTCACACAACAACTGTGCTTGATCACTCACAAGGGAATCATACTTCTTTGATACAATCGTATACTTCGCATTTAATCGTTGGAATTCATTCTCATTCATCAACCGAAAATCCCAGTTGGTATTCGCATACATACCTACACTATTCAAATAGTCAACTTGTTCATACGCAAATACAGAATCATAACCAGATAAGGAAGGAATCCCGTAAAACAACCCAGCATTTGTATTCTCACTTAAACCCGTATTCGTTCCAACAAGTAAGTTATACCGTTTAAAGCAAGGATCTACTTCTTCTATATGTCGAACAATCTCTTCAATTTCGTCCTTAAAATAGATATACTCTGCCTCATGATGGTCATTTGTTTGTGTAGTTAACGCAATACTTGAAAGAAGTACCACTTCAACTAGTGCAACAGACAAAGCAACCTTCTTACAATCCACATAACATAACACCGCTTCAACAATCACAAACACCGAAACATACACAAGCAACCTTGTTTCTAGATACTGACTCCAAAGAATCGAAACCGATTCCTTTGGAATTACAAACCCAAGCATCATCGCAATCAAAACAAGCAACCCACTCGTCTTGAATAATCGCTTCTTATCAAACCCATAATTGAATACATCACTGCATACCACCAACAAGAATAAAGGATAGGCATAAGTAAATCGTAGACTATAGTCTTTGTGCAACAACTTCCCAAAGATTGGAGAACAAAGTAACACAACTAAGAATCCAAGAAACACCCTTACCCAATATCGTTTCTTTCCCTCTAATACCTTCACTTGTCCTACCAGTAACAACACCAACGCACTTGCATAAATCCCCATCTGATAAAAACAATACCTTGTATCATGATACAAAAGAGATTCTCCACGGACCACTGGAATCAAGAAATTCATTATGATTGCTTCTACGTTTGTTAAACTCCATGCAAACTGCAACGAACCACTTAGATTCATTCTAGGTGCCTTTAAAATCGTCACTACATTCGGTAACAGCACAATACATGCCATCAACAAACCAATCACAATCGCTACAACCACATGACTCAAATCCAAAACAAACTCTCTAACTACAAACGTATGCAACATACAATAACGAATGACGTAATACACAAAACAAATCATCAAACAGGACACAAACAAATACAAGTCACAACATGCAAGAATACATGTCATACTTATCAATAGACCATAAGGCTTTTCATGCAATACCCGTTCAATCCCCACCACAAACAAAGGAAGTAACGCATAAAAAGATAAGAATAC
>JAHHRC010000232.1 GCA_020026035.1 Erysipelotrichaceae bacterium
GCAATATATCATATGGGTGCATGCCATCATACGGCGGTATTGCATAACACTCCCACTCAAAATCAAGGAAAGAGATTGGATATTGAATATCCCCTAACCAATGTTTTAAGGCATGTTTATCGTAGAACAACCCACCATTATGATCGGCCATAATTTGAGCAAATTGCAACCGACTTCCTTCAATCCGATCAAGATCTGCATCCTTTAAATACAAGATGCCATCTTTTTTCATCGCATAACGATGTTGGCTAGCAGAAAGTGTCAAAATCGAATTATCCGCCACATCGTTTTCTTCAAAACAATCATTGTAATAGAAACACTTCTGTCGACTTGCACAACGTGGTTTCCGTACAGGCTCAATTATGTCTTCCTTCAAAGCTTCTTCCATCTCTAAAAGAAGTGGATCTAAGTCTTTCATTGCCGCATAGATCGTTTCTTTGATTGGTTTTGTTGGATTTTTGTTTTCATTGTAGAAATCACTTGAAATTACAAACAACTTCTCAACATCCAAATCACCCTTACGACAATACGCTTCATTTAAGTGCAAGAAATAAAACTCTTGAAGCTTCAAACCAAGCTTTTCTAGCACAAAGACCGTAGCACAATACATTTGCAAATCATTTGCCTTTGGATAGGTTCCTACATACAAGAAATACACATCATAGCCACCCTCTACCTTATGTAGAATCGGTGCTTTAATACGAAGATTCTTATACTCAAACCTTGCCTTCATCAACCATTCATACGAATCTAGTGATTCCATAACTCGTGTTGGAGGATCATTTTTAATTCCTAAATAATACTCCTTCATACCTAACTTCTTAGCCACGAGTTCATTCAACTCTTCATCCATACGAACATAGCTTTGAAAGCTTGAATCTTTCTTCAAATACTCTAAAAGGAACATACGTTTACATCGATTATATTTTTTTAAATCCGATATATGAAACATAAATCCCCCTTTTCTTAAATGACAAAGTTACCATCACGGAACACATCCACCATTGTTCCATCCATCTTTTCTCCAACAATATGCATCTTACGACTACCAAACATAAAGTCACAATGAACTGCCGATACATTGGCATCATGTGCTAACAATTCTTCATCACTCATTGTCGCTCCACCTTTAATCTGTGTTGGATACGAAGCTCCTAATGCTAAATGACAAGACGCATTTTCATCAAACAATGTATCGTAGAACAAGATATCCAATTGATTGATTGGAGAATCATATGATAACAACGCAACTTCTCCTAAACGACATGCATTTTCATCACGTTCGATTAATTCCTTTAGTGCATCCATTTCCTTTTCAGCATAGTAATCAACGACTTTTCCGTCTTTAAATACCAAATAGAAATTCTCAATCAAATGCCCATTTTCATTTAATGGTTTACTTGCAACAACCTTTCCATTGACACCGGTTCTACTTGGAGTTGTAAAGATTTCTTCCGTTGGAATATTCGCTTCAAATTCACACTTCGTAACAGAAGCCATTTCAGATCCTCCACCCCAAATGTGATTCTTACACAAATCCACATGCAAATCTGTTCCAAGTTCATTCTTAAAGTG
>JAHHRC010000233.1 GCA_020026035.1 Erysipelotrichaceae bacterium
GTACTTGGTCCAATCCCTGGTACTAAGACAAACTCTTCTTCACTTGCTGAATTAATCGATACTTTTCGTATTGAAACTTCTTGTTTGCTTGGTACAACAATCACATCGCCATCATTCACAATCGTTCTTGGATTCAAACAATCTAAATCTGCATCTTCTGTAAGCTTTACAGCACTTAGTGCTTCTTCAATCGTTGCATAAGGGTTTAAGGGAACATCGACTTCTTCTTCGACTTCTCCTTTGACTAACACATGAATCGTATCTTTATGCATTGAATCAATATCGATGGGACTTACATCGACATAAAACGCTAACGCAAACATACTTGCAAAAACTACAACCTCTTTTAATACCGTTCTCACTACCATTCCACCTCTTACCTTCTTATACGAAGAAAGGAATGAAGTGATTCAAACAAAAAGAAAAATAAGGGTTCCCCCTTACTTCTCAGATCGTCTTAAGAAAAAAGATTAAGACTATGGTTCGCCATCTAATTGTAGCAAATACTTGTATTTATGCAAGCGCTTTCTTGTAAAGAATAGATTAAGATTTATACATTTATTTCGCCTGTTGTACAACAACGATATATGCCATCATTAAAAGACAACAACTTACATAAATCGCATATACACCAAACCAATTTGAACAAAGATATCCAAGGCATGCTCCACTAAAGAACAACAGAATCACGCGTAAATAATCCAACGCCTTTTGTTTATACGAATCTTCTTTCAAGCGCAAATACTTCGAAAGACATTCCATCCCAGATCGCATATTTCCAATACACATCGTCGAGGCAAACGCATTGTCATTCACATATCGAAAGGCTTGTACTTGCATGGAACAAACAAAGGAAATCATTCCATTGGCAAGTATGTTGTATTCACTTGGCACAAGCGTGGATACACCTAACAATACGGCTTCAAAAAGTAAGACAACATTACGGAAATGTGCTTTTCGTTTCTTATGGAAATAGGCCTGTAATTGTTCCACCACAAATACACCAGCTAAGAAAAAACAAAGGGGCACAAGATACTGTAAAGCCACTCTCCAATGTCCTTGTGCGATTTGACTTGCCATTAATACAATATTTCCAGTTTGCGCATTGGCAAAGACATGCCCTCTTACAAAGTAGGTATACGCATCCTGGAAGCCACCACTCATTGTTAGCAACACAACAATTGGATAGCTACTTGCAATTTGTTCCTGCTTAAGTTTCTTTCGTTCAAATTCCATGCGTCTATTATAAACCTATTCACAAAAGATGAATTACTTTTTTCCATAAACAAACACAGTCGAACGTACAAAAAGGAACCTCCTTTCCAATTGGAAGGAATGTTCCTTTTTCATGTGTCTTAAACAAACCACTTTAATGCACGAAGGATTCGAAGCACGATATACGCTACAACCGATACCGCACTCACACCACCTGCACCAATGGCAACCCATTCACCTGTAGAGATTTCTCTCTTTGGTTTCGTTTCAACCTTAGGTTCTTCATGTACCTTAGGTGTATTTACCGATGGAGCAGCTTCTTCAATCACTTCTTCATTCACAATGACTTCTTCATTTGT
>JAHHRC010000234.1 GCA_020026035.1 Erysipelotrichaceae bacterium
TACTTTGAAAATCCATTCAAAGACGATGAGTCATTCCAGATTCAAATTCACTAAGAAACATGCCAAGGTAGATACGTCTATCTTGGTTTTGTTGTTTGTGGAAAAAATGTTTGAAGATTTTTGATTTGCCTATTGCATATTGAGATTGACTTTGCTAACATGTTGATAATTTGAGTAAAAAGTAAATTGAAGGGAGAAAGGTTCCATGAGATTGTGTTTGAAACATGCGAAGGTCTTTACGAATGATGGCTTTGTTGTCAAAGATTTGTTTGTTGATCGTGGTCGTATTGTTTCTTCGTCGTCTTTTGATTCTTTCAAGGATGGTCGGATTGTCGACTGTACAAATTGTTATATATTACCGGGTTTGGTTGATGTACATGTACATCTTCGTGAGCCCGGTTTTTTATATAAAGAAGACATCGAAAGTGGAACGAAGGCAGCGGCTGCTGGTGGTTATAGTGTGGTGTGTTCTATGCCAAATGTAAATCCGGTACCAGATTGTATGGAGAACTTGAATGTGCAATTAGAGGCGATCAAAGAAAAAGCAGTTGTGAAGGTCATTCCGTATGGATCCATTAGTAAGGGAAGAGTTGGTCGCGGTGAATTGAGCTCGATGGAAGAAATGAGTCGGTATGTTGCTGGATACTCGGATGATGGGTGTGGCGTTCAAAGTGAAGATGTGATGAAACAAGCAATGGTGGAGGCGAAGCGGTTAGACAAAATCATTGTTGCCCATTGTGAAGATGAAAGTGAATTGAAGGCTGGCGGCTGTATCCATGATGGGATGTTTGCAAGAAGTCATGGCTATGTTGGAATCAACAGTGCAAGTGAATACAAACAAGTGATGCGGGATTTAGAACTTGTGAAGGAAATTGGCTGTAAGTATCATGTTTGTCACGTTTCTACAAAAGAGTCTGTAGAGGCAATCCGGAAAGCAAAGTTAGACGGTGTAAAGGTGACGTGTGAGACTTGTCCACATTATTTAATCTATACCGAAGAGGACTTAGAGGAAGATGGCAAGTGGAAAATGAATCCACCGCTTCGGAGTAAGGAAGACCGTAAGGCACTCATTGAAGGGATTCTTGATGGAACGATTGATTGTCTTGTGACCGACCATGCACCACATAGTGAAGAAGAGAAAAACAAAGGGTTAGATGGTTCCGCATTTGGGATTGTTGGCTTAGAGACGGCGTTTGCTTCGATGTATACAAACCTTGTTCTTCGTGGAGTGATGCCACTAGAAAAGCTTGTTGAAGTGATGTGTTTGAATCCAAGAAGAATCTTTGAAATTGAAGGGCCTAGAAGTCTTGATGTTGGTGAGATTGCGGATTTGTGTGTTGTAAATCTTGAGAAAGAATGGGTCGTTGATCCAAGTCAATTTTATTCAAAAGGAAAGTCAACGTTATTTGAAGGAAAGAAGCTTCAAGGGCGTGTTGTGTTGAATGTTGTGGATGGAACGATTGTGTATGAAGAAGGAATGAAGGAATGCAAGAACTGATAGGGAAAGTGATTGGAAATCGAAGGTTAACGAAGGATGTCTATGAGATCAAACTTCGATTGAATGAG
>JAHHRC010000235.1 GCA_020026035.1 Erysipelotrichaceae bacterium
ATGCAAATATGTCCAAAAACCTTACAAGTAAGCATACAAGACGCTACAAACTTACCATATCCAAACGCATCCTTTGATGTTGTTCTTATTGCAAACGCCTTACACATCATGCCTCAACCTGAACTTGCCTTACACGAAATCCATCGCATTCTAAAACCAAACGGCATCTTACTCGCCCCAACGTATGTATATGAAGGTACTTACAACAAACTACGCTTACGCATGATGAAACTTCTAGGCTTTCCTTCTTGTAGCGAATGGACCTTACAAGAGCTTACACAATTCGTAGAACAAGCTCACTTCAAAACCATCGAATCAACACTCATCAATGCAAATCCACTGCCCGTAGCTTTCCTTGCCCTTTATAAACAGTAAAACTCAAGAATTTCGCTCTTGAGTTTTCTTTCTTAAATTTGGAACAAGTCTTCAATGACCTTTTCATCTTTAATAATCCGCGTATTGTCCACCATTGTCTTTTGTTGTACAAGCTCTTGAATCTTCTCTTGTACACCTTTTTGAATCAACGTTTTTGGATCCATGCCACGTAATTCAAAAAACAACAACGGTTCTTCATCCAACCGTAAGGCCACTGCATACAAGGTCGCAATGACATGCTTACACATATACGCCCAATCCGGACACGAACAACCCACTAAGAATTCTCTTTCTAATGGGAATAAACCATACGATGTATCTAGAAGTTCTTCTTTCAAGCTTTCTGGGAATTCGCCATGCAACAAATCTTCCATACTACTGACATTGTCTTGTAGCACGTCTTGAATCTTCTTCTTCTTCTTTTTCTCATTCAATGGTAAAATCTCAATTTCAACCTCATATGGCTTTCTTCTTGAACCTTGTACATAGGAAATAATCTTACCTTTGTGAATCTCTAAATGCACCACTGCACCTTTTCTTACATAGGTACGCCCTCTTGGTAAACGATTGGAAAAGTCCGCATAGCGTTCTAAGTTTTGAATCCAAGCATTCGCCCACCACGACGATACAATTTTACGACTTCTCGTCTCTACAACAACTGGTTTCCATTGTTTCTTCGCAAGCATCTTACTCACCTACCTTCAAACGAACAAGATCTAAGATTTCTTCATTACTCATTTCTGTAATTGCCTTCATCATGCCATCATCACTTAACAAATCATTCGCAAGTTGAATCTTACTTTCAATCTTTTGATCAATCGTTTCTTCCAATGTGCCTTTCGTAATTAACTTTCGGACAAATACATCATTCTTTTGCCCAATGCGGTAAGCACGGTCCGTTGCTTGGTTTTCTACCGCCGGATTCCACCAACGGTCAAAGTGCACGACATGATTCGCACTCGTTAAATTCAAACCCGTTCCACCAGCCTTTAGAGAAAGAATAACATATGGTGTATAGGTATCTTCATCGTTAAACGCCTTCACAATTGCACCACGCTTTTTCACCGGTGTCTTTCCTTCAATGACAAATCCTTTTCTTCCAAAGATCTTTTCTAAATACGCATCTAAGTACGGAATAATCTCAGCATATTGGGTAAAGACAAGAAC
>JAHHRC010000236.1 GCA_020026035.1 Erysipelotrichaceae bacterium
GCTCTTTTTCGGTTATTTTCGGTGAATTGAGTAGTGAAACTGCTGGAAGTTAAGAGTTAGATATGTGTTCTGTCTTTTCAAAAAAGTTCTTAACTGTCTAGTTTTTGTCCTTGACAAGGGAACCACTTTACGCAGGTCTCCCCATAATATTTTAGAGTGCCTTCTTTTAAAATCCTCTATGGTCAAATTGCATTTTGTTGAGTGTTTCTTCTTTAAAGTCATTGAAGCGGTCTTCTTTGATGGCAACACGTGCATCTTCCATGAGCTTAATTAAGAAACGAATGTTGTGAATGGACATTAAGCGTGAACCAAATCCTTCGTTGGTACGGAAGAGGTGGTTTAGATACGCTTTTGTGTAATTCTTACAGCAGTAACAATCACAGTTTGGATCAAGTGGTGTGAAGTCATCTTTGTAGATGGCTTTACGGATATTGATACGTCCTTGTGATGTCATAAGTGTACCGTGTCTTGCGATTCTTGTTGGAAGTACGCAGTCACACATATCAATGTTGTGCGATACTGCTTCTAGTAAGTCGTTTACAGCACCAACACCCATAAGGTATCTTGGCTTATCGAGTGGTAGCTTTTCTACGGCATAGCCAATCATGCGGTACATGGTTTCTTTGTCTTCACCAACGGATGTTCCACCAATGGCATATCCTGGGAAGTCCATCTTGACTAGTTCTTCGGCACAGTGGTGGCGTAGGTCTTCGTAGTCTCCACCTTGTACAATTCCAAATAGGGCTTGTTCTTCTGGTCTTTGGTGTGCATCTTTTCCACGTTTTGCCCAACGTAATGTACGTTCTGTTGATTTACGTGCATATTCATAGGTTGCAGGGTATGGGATACATTCATCAAAGGACATAATGATGTCGGCTCCGATTTTGTTTTGAACTTGGATGGATACTTCTGGAGACATAAACATCATGTCACCGTTTAAAATGTTTTTAAATGTAACGCCATCTTCGGTAATCTTTCTTGTGTCAGACAAAGAGAAGACTTGGAATCCGCCGCTATCGGTTAACATTGGTCCATTGTAGTTCATAAACTTTTGTACACCGCCGGCTTTTTCGACGATGTCTTCACCTGGTCTTAGCCATAGGTGGTATGTATTTGCAAGAACCACGCCTGCTCCTAAATCATAGAGTTCTTCTGGTGAAATGAATTTCACGGTTGCCAGTGTTCCAACTGGCATAAACATTGGAGTTTCTACATCTCCATGTGGTGTATGTAAGATCCCCGTACGAGCGCCGGATTGTTTACATACGTGGGTAACTTCAAATGTAACTGGTTGTTTCATTGGTATTCCTCTTTTCGACTGTACCATTATAACAAAGTTCATGGTGCTTGTAGAGAATAGTTGTTGGAGTGCTATAATAAACACATGAAATCTCAGGCGATGAAAGTGAAAAACTTAAAGAAATGGGCAATGGCACCAAAGACAATACGAGTAAAACCCGTTATGACTTTGATTGTCATTGCTTGTGTTGGATGTTTTCTAATCTTCTTACAAACCTACTTAGCAGGGCTTG
>JAHHRC010000237.1 GCA_020026035.1 Erysipelotrichaceae bacterium
GTATTAGTGGTTATCCTAATATTACAAACCATTATATGAATATTAAGCAAACGACTAAAAAGGATACTAAAAATCGCCTTTAATAGAATATTGGAGTATTCCCCCAATATTTAGCAAGATAAAGTAATAACGTCTTGCAATAGGTGGTCATGAATGAGAAAAGGACACAAAAAACCGTTAATATAGGCGTTTTCCTGTGTGTTATGTCTTGACGTCATGACTTGTGAAAAATAGGGGGTATTTGAAAGGGTAGGCTGAGGGCGTTTACTATATGTATAATATTATTAAACAAGAGTAACCAAAGGAAAACACCTCCGAAAAGGTGTTCGCTTTTAGCCGATATGCTTAGTATCGATGTAGTACTTTTGGATTACCATGCACCATGTGTCGTTGTCAGCAACATCATAGTCTTTGTGCTTTTCAAACATCCAAGCTAAATGGTCCGCTGTTGCATCATCGATTTCTTCGTCAAAGACTTCGTATGCGATACGTGTTGCGTCTTCCATCCAAAGCTGGTGCTGAACATGGAAGTAAATCGCTAGATCTAGTGACATAGGTTACTCCTTAATCGGAGCAACCTCATGTGTGTATTTAGCAAGTTGTTTTTTCAAATCGTTCTTGTAGAGGAACATTGAGATGAACATTGTTAAGTCTGCAATCTCTTCTTGAGTCATGTATTTGTTGTGTGATGTGTTGTCTAATAGAACAACGTTTGTCTTGAATGACAAATCAAGAGATCCTCTGTCCTTTGCATAACCTTCACGATGTAATACTCCGATACGGAATAGAACCAAATCCTTTTCTACTTTTTCTTTTACTAACTTTTGAGTTGGATCGTTTTCGATGTCCCATTCACAATAATCTTTATATGCTTGGAACTTTGCTTGAAGATTTTTCTTGTAATGATCGTACTCTTCACAAGGAGTTTTGATGTCTTCAACAATTGAATCAATGTGGAAGTTCAAGTAGTTATAGCAGTCATGTGCAATCAAACTAATTGGTTTACCCACTTCAATTTGTGTTGGTGTGTCTACCGAAAGAACTTTGACATTAGATGATTTGATACTTACAAGAGGCTTATTGATGTACAATAAGTAATCTTCTTTTGTGAGAGATGAGAATACATCTTGAACCGACTTGTTAATCTCGAATGCAACAGAAGCGACCTTTGAACCAAGACTTGGAATACCGAAAGTGTTTCCCCAGTCAGCCCCAAAGAGATAACCATCTAGATTTTCAAAATCAACTGTAAGAGTATTGAATTTTTCGTTGTACTCGAAGTCACCAACCATAAACAAAGTAACATCTTCGTGCTTGTCGACTCGTCTGTCATTTAAGTTTTGCTTACTTAGGAAGCAACAGAAGTTATCAGACATCTTTGTCTTTGCACTTTTAATTAGATCCTCTTCTGGTTCCTTATCGACAATGTGAAGATTCTTGTCGAAGATAATTGATTCCATTTCACCTTCGTCATTTAGTTTGTAGATCCCTAAAACTTTGTCTGGAACAAAGCGTGGGTTGTCTGGAG
>JAHHRC010000024.1 GCA_020026035.1 Erysipelotrichaceae bacterium
CCTAGCTGTCTAAGAGGTACGCATAAGAAGCGTATTGCGATGGGTAGTGGTACTACGGTTGCAGAAGTCAATAAGCTTGTAAAGCAATTCGAGCGTATGAAGCAGGTTATGGGTATTGTTGGCAATATGCAAAAGTCTGGTAGCTTGAATGAAGACACGCTTAATAAGATGATGAACAATGCGACTAGTATGCCAAGAAACGATGGATACCGTCGTTCAAAGCGTAGTAAGTACGGAAAGTTTTAGAGTAATAGAAAGTCATTTGTGTAACTGCATGAATGACTTTTTTGAATCTTTTTTTATAAGTCGATTTTGGATTATACTAATATCTAGATAGAGGTGATTAGGATGTTGCAATTAACCTATACAAGAAATGTCGAAGAAGAACGGAAAGCTAGTAGTATGCCGAATGGACATGTATTAAGTCTTGATTATGATGTGCTAGAGGAAGTACTTGGCGCAAAGGCATTTGGGTATTTGAATGAGTGTATGCAAGTGTTTCAAGGATTGGATGCGTTATGTGATGTAGATACGACGAAGCGTTACGTGGTTCGAATACCGGAAATGTTTTTGGAAGATTTTGAAAGCGGAAAAGCGAATTTTCTACGCAGTAAGGATGGGACGAAACTGTACCCAACCATTGAGGAAATCAAGGATGGTAAACGTGTATTTGTTGGACAGGCTTTGGTAGAAGAAGAGGTTCTAGAGAAAGCAAACTTTGAGAAGGTAGCACAATGTGTGCATAATCTTGCTGTACAAAAGCAATTGAATGCAATCCTAGAAATCGCAAAGGAAACTTACCTAGAGGTAAAGAAGATTGAAGTTGGTCAAATGGATGATCGTATTGCGTTGATTGATTCAGGACGTGAAGAAATTATGCAGGCGTTGTATTTGAAAGATGAACGACTACGGAATGAGGCACTCGCGAATGCGAGAGAGCATATTGTGGTTGGTAAGAATCAGATTGCCAAACAGATTCAAAGAGAATTAGGAAGTTTCCCATGTGTTCCAGATAAGAAGTTGAAACAATTTCTTATGGGTATGAAGCATTTGAATAACTTCTTTGATCGTTTGGATGGAAGAGTTGTGAAGTTGCAGGTGTTGTTCAATCTGTACAATGATGCGGTTCGGATGTTGGCTGGTACGTTTGTGATTCAAGATGAAAAAGAAGTGGCTTTAAAGATCTTTGAAGAAGCGAAGAGTTATGTTGGAAGTCTTGATTATTCGAAAGTGAAGACCATAGAACATGTACATCAAGAGGAGAAGCTTGATGACTGGTTCTTTAACAATGAAGTTGAAATGGTTGAAATGCATGAAGAACTTTTGGAACATGTTGGCTTGGTTGAAGCATTGGAAATTAACTTTACTGGTGAGCAGTTGTTGGAGGTTTGTAAGCATGGATAAGGATACAAAGAAGAACGAAGAAAAAGAAACTGAAAAAGGTGTCGTAGAAGAAGTGCGTGAGATGGCGCGTGAAACGGTAAAGGGTGTGGGTCAGTTAGTTGTTGAGGAAGTAAAATATACGGCATTAGATGTGTTTTTTGATGTCATTGATCGATTGTTTTAGTAAGAAAGATTGGAGGAAATAGTATGGCTAAGAAGTTAGAGAAGAAGCAAGTGAAGCATTTAGATCGCTTGGTGAAGGGTGTTAAGACGGTAGCTGGTGTTGTTGTCTTTACCGCTTCGGTTGCGGCAAGTATTGCTAGTAAGAAGAAGTAAGTTGTATGACGAAAGAAGAACTAAAAGAGCGCATTGATGAGTTGATGCGTATGTATGATCAAGAAGAGATTGATGGAGATACGTATATGCGTTTGATGCTTGAATTGCATGCGAGTGTGCAAGAAGAGTTAGAGGATTAAAAATAATTTTAGGGTGTCAAGTAATTTTGCTTGACACCTTTTTTGTAGTGGGTATAATTGAGGATGTCAAAAGGAGAAATAGACATGGCAGTTAAATTAAGACTAACAAGAGTTGGGGCAAAGAAGGCTCCTAAATATCGTATCGTTGCAGCGGATAGCCGTTGTGCACGTGATGGACGTATCATCGAAAACATTGGATACTATGATCCAACAACAAATCCAGCTACAGTTCATGTAGATTCAGAAAAGGCTTTGGCTTGGTTAGGTAATGGTGCTCAACCTTCAGATACAGTACGTAACATTCTTTCACGTCAGGGTATCATGAAGCAGTTCCACGAAAGCAAAAAGAAGTAGTCGTATATGGCTGAACTTGATAAAGTATTACTTGATCTTTTACTTCCTTTAGTAGCTGATAAAGATCTACTAAGTGTAAAAGAAATGCCTGGACACGATGAAAGTGAAATCCTTCTTGTTGTGAATGCAAAAGATAGTGATATTGCACGTTTGATCGGTAAGAAAGGCATGATGGCTTCAGCATTGCGACAGGTAATGTCAGTAGCATCACATACCCAAGACAAAAGAGTTACGATCAAGTTTGAACAAATCTAATCAAACACGGAAGGATGCTCAATGCGTCCTTTTGTTTTGCGTATTTGTTTGTTTATGTTTAAAATAATTTAGAGGTGGTAGCAGTATGGAATATATTAAGATTGGTTTGATTCAGAATACACATGGAATCAAAGGGGAATTGAAGATTGAATCCTATTCCGACTTTACGGAGTTGCGTTTTGCGGTTGGGAATTTGATTTACATTGAATATGACGGAAAGATGATTCCAGTGGAGATTGCAAGTTATCGGATTCATAAGAATAAGGTGTTAGTGACCTTTGATGGCTATGGAAATATTAATCTTGTGGAAAAGTTTAAGAACCATGCCGTTTATATGAATGAGGAAGATCGTCAGGAATTAGAAGATGGTGAGTTCTATATCGATGAATTGATTGGTATGGAAGTCGTAGATGATAAGGGTGTTATCGTTGGTGAAGTGATTGATGTAGAACCAACCAATGGAGCACAGAATAATTTACGTGTAAAGAAGGAAGATGGTAAGACGTTCTTACTTCCTTATGTGGATGCGTTTATTATTGAAATTGACGATGAAAAGAATCAGATTGTAGCAAATATGGTTGAGGGTCTATTTTGAGAATCACAGTATTGACCTTGTTTCCAGAGATGTTTAATGATTTTGTGTCGACAAGTATTATTAAGCGTTGTTTGGATAAGGGAGTTGCGAGTGTTGATTTTGTAAACATTCGTGATTTCTCAAAGGACAAGCATAATCATGTGGACGATACACCATTTGGTGGTGGAGCTGGTATGGTTATGAAGTGTCAGCCGGTATTGGATGCCTTAGAGTCTGTAAGAAGTGAAAATAGCTATGTGATTTTAATGAGTCCTGCTGGTACGAAGTATAATCAACAGGTAGCAAGGCGTTATGCAACGATTGAGCATTTGATTATTATTTGTGGGCATTATGAGGGCTTAGATTATCGTATTTATAAGCACGTAGATGAGCTTGTTAGTATTGGGGATTATGTACTAACGGGTGGTGAATTAGCTGCTATGGTCATTTCGGATTCGATTATACGGTTGCTTGATGGTGCGATTACGAGTGAGTCGATTAGTGAGGAGTCTCATGAAAATGGCTTATTAGAGTATCCACAGTATACAAAGCCTGCGGATTATAATGGGGATAAGGTACCGGATGTGTTATTGAGTGGGCATCATAAAAACATTAAAGAATGGCGTCATGCACAGTCTTTGATGCAAACGAAGAAGTATCGTCCAGATATGTTTGAAAAGTATGAATTAAGCAAAGAAGAAGTGAAACTGCTACAGAAATATGAAGACAATCAATGAGTTGCTCATTGGTTGTTTTTTTATTATCATTTAAGAAGATGGAGGTTATCTATGGGTGATAGTGTTGTAAATGAGTTGCGTATAGATCTTCGCTATACGACATATCAAACAAAACAAGAAATTGATTTTTTTACACGGAAAGATGTAATCTGGTATGGTGAACCCAATCATGGTAGGTATGAGGATGAGTATACTTGGTATTTTATGCTAGGTGCGAAAGATCATCCTGGTAGAGGTGTATTCTATAATGTTGATTACTACTATAAGGACATCGTGAATATGGTGTTGCAATTACCGACGACGTCTTATGATGTGGATGTGTTCTTTGATGTGTTAACAGATTGTATTTCCTTAGGGGAATGTAGTGTGAAAATGAATCAAGAAGATATGCCATTAGGGGATGTGGAACGGTTGCGTAAGGAGTTTCAAGAGTATAATCGAAAGTTATTAGAAGCTGAGTATCAAAAGGTTATGGATGATCCAAAGCATATTTGGAAGTTCCGTGCGATGTTAACGTATATGTTTTTAGATCAAGCGGAGTTTAATCGTTTACCAAGTGATTTGGATGTGAATGAGAAGTTAGCTCTTTTCTTGAAACAAAGAGAAACGGTTATGATGCGTGAACCATTCTTCTCATCACATACTTGCCAGTCAAATCCGGAGGAATTGGTGTATGAATTCTATCTTAGATTTGATGAGTATTTTGTAATTCCAAAGGATTTAACGATTCCATTCGTGAATCGGGAACTCAATAGAGCAAGAGACTATACGTATTCGTTTTATGAAGTAAAGTTTGTGGATGATGAACGGAAAATAATTGGTAGATGTAGTGCAAAAGAATTCTTAGACCATTGTCCGCGTACGAAGATTCGTCAATACGATGCCCTTCAGTATGTTGTTGGTAAGTTTACGGTAGAAGATGCATGTGCGCTTATAGAAGAAGTGAAAAAAAGCAAAGCTGAATAAGGAAAAAGGTATGAACGCAAATGTTCATACCTTTTGATTAGTTTGGATGGCATCTACCACAAGGGGAGTAACCTTGGTCTAGTAGATCTTGGAAGTTGGCTGTTACATCCATGCGGTTTTCGGCATAGATTTCTTTGACATGACGACAACCATGGGTGTGAATCTTCATGGTGTTTGTATTTAGGACATATCCTTTTTGTACACCGTTTGAAGGTTGTTGGTAGGTTGGTTCTTGGTATGTTTCTTGGTAGGCAGGTTGTTGTGCTTCTGGCCAGGTGCATTCGTTTTTGTTTGCATCCCAAGTTCCGTAGTTATTGGCACAGTCGGTTTTTGCTTGTTTGTAAGGGTCGATGATGTGACAGGTGTTGTTGTACCATTGACCATTTTTGTTTTTACAGTCGAGTTTTTCTTGTTCGTAAGGATCGACTTGAGAAACTTCTTTGGTTTGTTGTGGAGGGTTTGTTTCAAAGCTATCGCCGGTTAAATAATCGATTTCGATTCCTGGTTGTACGTTATAGGCGAAGATGTTGAATAGGATATCATTTCCGTATTCGTTTCCTTCTTCGTTTAGTTCTATGGACATACCTTCCATTATGACACCTTTGGCGATGAGGTTGTTGTCTTCATAGATTGGGGTTACACGATATAATACGACATTGTTTGTTTCTTTAATATAATCGGCTACAAGGTTTTCCATCGGCAGCATGCCTTCTACGTTTAGGTATCTAGTACCTGTTATAAGGTTTAAAGGGTTTGCGTTTTCGGCGGTTAATTGATAGCCAAGTAGATGGCATCGATTGTATAGGTATTTGGTCTTAATAGAATCATACTTGGTTGTATGCCAGCCGGCTGGTTTAATACTTCCAATGGATTCTCGTTTCTTTGTTGGCATAGTATCAATGCTTACAAAGGAGAAGGCCATTTGTGGTCTTGATAGGTTGTCGAGTGGGGCATAGTATTCAAGACTATCACTGAAGATGGCATCGAAGTCATAGGGTTCATCTAAGAAGAATGGTTCATTGTTGTTTAGAGTAGTAAAGGCATTACCGTTAAAAGCGGGGATGTCTTTTGTTTGTTCATAAAGATGAGGTAAAGAGTCAAGTGGGTTTGTTGAGAGTTTGATTTCTTTTTCTTCTTTGGTTGGGGTTACTTCGATAGGTTCTTGTTGTTTTGGTTGTTCGGTTTGGGTAGTTGTTGGTTGAGTTGGTGTTGCTGGTTGTTGTGGTTCTTCAATACAGCCAACTAGAAGAAGGGCTGATAGAAGTAGGGTGAGAGTTTTAAATGGTTTGTTTGTTTGCATGGATATAGACCTCTATTTCAATATTGTCATGGGATGAGCCAGTGATGAATGTTGTTTGGACTTTGAACCAATCATTTAGATCTAAGTCCAAATAGAAATCACCTGGATAAGCTCGATTCCATTTACAAAGTATAAGGGTTTCAATTTGGTCATTATAAAAAGAAAGTTCCTTGTCTTCTACAAAACAATAATCACCGATATTTGCTTGATTTAGAAAGTCTTCAGAAACTTCAATATTTGATGCATTGAGGTCTTTAAAGAGTTTATAGGAATAAGAATTCATATAAAGGGTATTTCCGTTTGTTTTGTTTAATAGATATTCATTTAAGATGGAATCACGGCTTTGGCGTCTATTGTTAAATAGCATTCCCATACGATCATCCACACATACGATTACATGCATAGTTTACCTCCAAATGTACTGAAGGTATTATAGCGTATTTGTGAAAGGAATTCATAATTGTATAAATGAAAGTTTGAATGGTACTTTTAACGTACAGGAATTGTGATACAATGGTAACAACAGGTATTTGTTTTTACAGTTTGATGAATTATTTTCTATTGGTTTTCGTTTTAGAGAAATTTAAGGTGAAAGGGATGGTGAATGATGAATTTTTCTTATGATGACAAATTGAATGAATTGAAAATAAAAGTGTATCACGAACAAAACATTGGTATGGATTTGATTGAATTACTCGACAACAAAGCATTTTTAAAAGAATTGCATATGCGTGCAAAATGGCATTTAAAAAATTCTTTGGTCTTAGATGTAGGGACAAGAGTATCCGATCCTGCTTTGGTATTTATATCCTTAGTTTGTATTGGCTTTTCCTACGATGGAGCATTTTATGATGCCGTACAAAATACGTATGAAGAATTGTATGAGATTTCCTCAAGACAGCGTATCGAAGGCTTGATTCGAGATGTGTTACGAAAATTTAAGCCGAAGAATGCAAGTAGAAAAGATGAGAGAATGATTAACTATGCGTTACGTCAAACGATTGTACCGCAAGCATTTTTACCTGAGTTTTTTGAATTTATTTATGATATCTATCGGTTGAACTTGGAATATAGTTTGCCGGAAAACCTGTACGAGGAGTTTGAGTTTGTGTATCACAATCTGGATGGTTCGAAAGGTTCTTTTGATGAGTTAGAGGTAAATTGTACGAATAAGACGTATAAGTTGATTCAAACGACGAAATGTTTGATCAATGAGGATTCTTCAGCCTTAACGGAATTGAGTGTTGAAGTCGTGAAGTTGATTGATAGTCGCGTTTGGGATAAGAATCCAACGATAAAGAATTCCTATTACAACTATGGTTATGAAATGTGGGAAGCGAACTACTCCCATGACACAGAGCGGAATGGAATGAGTGGATCTAGATCGAGTTGGAAACCGAAGTTTGAACTTCGTTATGGTTGTGTGTACTTAGTTCCACCGGTGCATAAGATTCGCGATTTGATGAATGGACGTTCAGTGATTGCGCAAGTGTATTGTGGAGAGCGTTTGGTGTATGAATCAAGACAAATGGATGTCAATATTCAAGAAATCATGGGTGGATATCGTATCCGCGTAAATGATATCAAGTTGGATGATCCGTTGAATGAAGTGCGTTATGTATTAAAAGCTGATAACCGGGGAGTGTATTCGAGTGGAGCTTCCTTGCATCGAGAGGTACTTGCCTTTAATGAAGAAGGGGTAGAAGTACGTAATAACAAGGGTTATGAAGGAAGAATTACCTTCTGTTATAAAAATCGAATTCCTGAATTAGAAGTGTCCGCAAACCGTGGAACGTATTTACTATCGAGTAAGTCGGTGAAGTACGAAGATGTGTTCGTGTTTGGAAATGAAGTGTTTAATTGTTCCGGTATGATAGTACCGAATGTGTATGGATCTATTTGTTCAAAGGCTACAGTTTCTAGTTTGGATGGAAATGAAACGCTCCCTGTATTTACAAAGCTAAAGTTTTTGATGTTTGAATGCAAAGATGAGCAAGTTCCGACTTGTTTGTATGTAAATGAACGGATGATTCCATTGAAGTCATTGAACGTGGAACAATCGTATCGAGGAGGCGTGCATAAGTTTGTTATTCCTTCCAACATTGAAAATCCAGGTGTGTATCGGATTCGAATTCCGAATATAAAAAGCTTTGATTTTGTATATGATCCAACGTTTGAAAGCTGTACAAAGAGACGAATGGGCGATGAGTATGAGTTGCATGTGACGTCATCATTTTACGATGAAGAACTTATACGAGTCGTGGAATTGAAACACTTTGACAAAGAGCCTATAGACTTTTTCTATGGTGGAATGAAGTATCGATATGAGATTAATTTCGGCTTTGAATTGTATCGCATAAATGGTGGAGAATGGCGAAAGATTGGCGTTGATACGATGAACGAAAAGGATCTAGGATTGGATTCTTATTTGGAATTGTATGGCGGAGGTTATAGTTCCTATCAGATTTGTGGAAGAAAGAACCATGAAGTTTCGATAAATCCTGTAGCGGATAGTGTTGCCTTAGAACAAGACAAACTGATTCAACGCATTTCCATTGGATACTTTAATCGCTATAAGGCGGAGTATGAGATGTTATTGATTCTTTTGTTTAAGAATGACGGACCAAAACCAATTGAATGTTTCTTAAGATGTGTGATTCGTGAGAAAGATATTCACTTTGATTTGAATCAGTTCAATGGAAATTTAAAGTTCCAGGTGACATACGATGGAATCGGGGATGTGAGTATGGAACTCACTCGATCGGATGGATTCATGGTGTTGTGTAAGAGTCAAGTTGATAATGGAGAATGGATTGAGACGACGGTTCCATCTTCGGGTGAATATGAACTAGCGTTTTATGAAAAGGCAAAGGGATTGTCTCTTTTAAAGAAGAAAGAACTTTGCAAAATACCGATGAATATCATTTTGTTCAATGATATGGCAGGTCGAAGATTTTCATTGGTTCGAGCACATTACGATGTGTATTGCAATGAAGCGTATCGCCAACGTGATTTGGTGTTAAGGGGTGTGCATATTAAATTGACACAATTGTTAAAGGATGGTCGATATCTTGGTGATTTGTATTCAGATACGCCGGATGGGAAGTTCTATTTATATCATTTGAACCCTGTAACGGTTGAGCTTTGTGGGTGTGCAGAAGATATGAAGATGGATGTGTTCATTACAAAAGATGAAGATGGCGTATTGCTTGATTTGCAACATAGCAATATTTTGAATGCACTAACCGACCAAAAAGCACCGGATGTGTATTTGATTGAAATGAAATTAGATAATTGAGTGAGGTAGGAAATGGCTAAGAAATTGAATTCGATTGAAAAGGCTAGATACATTGATCGTAGATATCGTGAGTATCTACATTCTTCTTTCTTCTTTAAAGACGAACCAATTCAAAAGCAATTTGAAGAACAGCTTGCGAAAGAGGATTTATTCCGTGGGCCTTATCTTTCGATGAGTCTTCCGTTTGTGCAAGGGAAGAGTGTGAATGAGTTAATTCATTCAGGTGTGATGAGTAAAGAGTTCAGAAACCTAGGGGATGTACATTTGTCACGTCCACTTTACAAGCACCAGGAAGAAGCGATTCAGTTGTTGAAACAAGGTAGAAGCGTAGTCGTCACGACCGGAACAGGTTCAGGTAAGTCAGAGTCCTTCTTATATCCGATATTAGACGATATTTTACAGGATATTGAGCATGGAAGAGAGGTGCATGGGGTTCGAGCAATTTTCTTGTACCCGATGAATGCACTTTTGAATGATCAGGTGGAACGTGTACGGAAAATGCTTACTCCATACGGAAAGATTACCTATGGATTCTATACCGGTGATACACCAGAAACGTTAAGTGATGCGCAAAGAGTGCAGCTTTCAATTGATACAGGAATTGAATATCCAAAGAATGAATTGTTATCGCGGAAAGAGATTCGAAACAAACCACCACAACTCTTGTTTACCAACTATTCAATGTTGGAATACTTGTTACTACGACCAAGTGATTGTACGTTATTTGCAAAAGAGAATATCGAGCAATGGAAGTTTGTCGTACTCGATGAAGCACATACCTATGCTGGTAGTAAGGGTATTGAAATTGCAATGTTGCTAAGAAGGTTGTCGGGGTTAAAAGAAACAAAACCAACGTTTATTTTAACCAGTGCAACCCTTGGTGAAAAAGGGCGTAGTGAACAAGAAATTGTGGACTTTGCGACAAATCTAACTGCTGCTCCATTTAAAGAGTCAGATATCATTTTTGCCAAACGCGTGGATTTAGATCCAGAAGAAATTCAGTACCAAGTTAGCGAAGAAGATTTGCTAGAGATGGAAAGAATGATTGAGGCGAAGGAATCCATTCGGCCTATTGTTCAAAAGTATGTCGATAGTAATCATATGAATACAAATGAACTGCTTTATGATCTTTTGGTCCATGATAAGCATGTATACAATCTTTCCAGGATCTTGAAGAAGACGACCAAAGTCTTTGATGAAGTGTTAAAAGAGTTGATTCCTACGATGAGTGAGGAAGCGTTAGTCGCATTATGTTCACTTATCAATAAAGCACGAAGAAATGGAATGGGTCTTTACGATTTAAAATACCATTCCTTTGTTCGACCATTTTCTAGCGGTTATGTAACACTTGGAAAGAATGTTGAATTATCTCTTACGAAAACAAACGAACTCAATGGTTTGAAAACGTTCGAGATTGCATTATGTGATTATTGTAATGAACTCTATGTCACTGGATTGATACGTGTGAACAAAGAAACAGGTGTACAGTATTTGGAAGTTGAAAGTGAAACGTCTGAACAAGATGCTTTGTACGAAAGCTTAGAGAAGGCGTACTTCATGTTGAATGATGAGTTTGCCGAAAATGTGAAAAGTGACCAATATGAACCGTATGAAGTTTGTTCGAAATGCGGTGCAATTTGGCAAACGCGTAATTTGAACAAGATCACATGTCATTGTAAAGATAGCTATAAGCGATTGATGTATAAGGTTTGTAGAAAAAATGCAAGTGATACTGATCTTTTGTACGGTAAGTTAATGAAATGTCTTAGCTGTGGAAGAAATAAGAATAATTCTACTATTTTAAAAAGCCTTCAAGTAGGTAGTGATTCAGGAACTGCGATTATGGCTCAGATTCTATTGGAATCGATGGAATCCGATGACTTAGTAGAAGTAAAGCCAATGAAGCTCTCACTAAAGCCAAGGACGATTCCAAAGCCACAGGAAGATGCGAAGGTAAAACAATTCTTATCCTTCTCGGATAGTCGACAGAAAGCATCCTATGCAGCTGTATTCTTCATGAAGAATCATACGCGTTTATTACGGAAGCGATTGATTTGGAAGATGATTGAAGATAATGGCTATGAAGATATTGAGGTGAGTCCGTTAGTGACACAACTTTCTAAGTTTATACAAACGAAGAATCTGTTTGATAACGATATGGGAGCTGAAAAGAATGCGTGGATAACGGTGTTGTATGACCTGCTTCGCGTAGATGGAATGTACGATGGTGAAGGTGTTGGGTTGTACTACTTCGACTTAGATTTAAGTGATCTTGAAAACGCTTTAAGCGAAGAAGAAATTCGACAAACGTTCCCTGGATTAGATATTTCGAAGAAAGACTTCATGACATTGATTCAAGTTGTATTTAATTGTTTTAAGATGAATTGTGCAATTGATTACGCAGAAGCTGGTTTGATGAATGAAGAGAAATTGAATGAATTCAACTATCGTCACTTCGATAATTATTATGTATTCCAATTAGAAAAAGAGGCGCGTGGAACGAAGAAGAAACAGACAGAAGTTAAGAGTTTCTTGCCAACGGATACAAGAGAAAATGCGGCGGTGCAATATGTGAAGAAGGCGTTTCAGTGCACGGATGAACAGGCGAAAAATCTATTGAGTGTCATCTTTGTAGATTTACTAAGTCAATTGAAAGACGCTGGATACGAGCCGATTTTTAAGATAGAAGTCGGCGGGAAGACGCAAATCTATGCGAAACGCTATGTGTTAAAGAATTACAAAACATCGAAGTACTATCGCTGTGATACCTGTGGAAGATTAACACCACACAATGTACATGATGTTTGTGTTCAGCGTGGTTGTATGGGGAAATTGGTGGAAGTCGATGTCGATGAGGTCATGAAGGGCAACTACTATCGTGACTTGTATATCAACAAGAAGATTGAACGTATTGTAGGTAAAGAACATACAGCGCAATTAGAACGTGACAAAGCGAAAGAATATCAAAATGACTTTAAGAATAAGAAGTTGAATATCTTATTCTGTTCAACGACCTTTGAAATGGGAATTGATATTGGTGGTTTGGAAACGGTATTTATGCGTAATGTGCCTCCGACTCCAGCAAATTATGTGCAGCGTGCAGGTCGTGCAGGTCGTAGAGAAGATAGTTCCGCCTTTATTTTGACGTATTGTGACTTTAATTCACATGACTTCTCGTTCTACAAAGAACCAGAACAAATGATTTCTGGAATGATTCACCCACCGATGTTTGAAGTTTTGAATGACAAGATTATTCGTCGTCATTTGATGTCGAGTTGTTTATCCTCGTTCTTCCAGATTCACCCAGAGTATTTTAAATCCTTGGATATGTTCTTATTGGATGGAGGGGTTGAGGCCTTTAATGACTATATTTTGTCGTGTCCAAAAGACTTGAATGAATACATTAATAAGCGTGTGTTACCAGAAGAAATATATGCAAAGTATCATGACTTTAATTGGTTTGATGGAAGCGATGAGCGTTTGGAGAATTTGCAAAACTCTGTCGAAGTGAGCATCCGTGAGTATGAGGTAGCTAAGGCGTTACAACACCAAAAAGGTACTACGACCGATATTGTGGATTATGACAGGTTGATGAATCAAATCAAGTCGGCGAAAGTCTTGGATATGTTGTCTCGATATAGCGTCATTCCACGATACGGTTTCCCTGTGGATGTTGTTTCATTAGAAATGCCAGATCGTGATAAGAGTAAGAAAGATCATATTAAGGCGAATGATGGATTACAACGTGATTTGCGTATTGCGATTTCTGAATTTGGACCGGAAGCGGAAACAGTAGTGGATGGTAAGAAGGTGATGTCGCAGTATGTAATCTTGCCGAAAAAACAAAACCTCATGAAGCGATTCTACTGTGTATGTCCTACGTGCAAACGATTTAACATTATGTATTCCGATAAGGTTGTGGATACTTGTGAGTATTGCGGTGGTTCATTGCCGTCTGAGTTAGTGAGTCCGTTTATCGATCCTGTGCATGGGTTTAAGGCAGTAGGGGCGAAGACAACTCCAGAGTCAAAGCCACAACGAAATCAGATTACGAATGTTTTATATGTTGGTAAGGGAATTGTGGAAAATGCCTTTGAATTACCTGGAGTATTGGGAGTTGAATCTTCAAGAGATGATGAGTTGATGGTGTTAAGTCTTGATTTATTCTATATCTGTCCAGAATGTGGATATGCGGTGAAATACAATCGTAAGAATCACCTCGATTTGGATGGAAAAGGGCAAGTCATTGAAATGGAACACTATACGCGTTATGGGTATAAGTGTAATGAAACAATGCTTCGGATGAATGAGTTAGGACACACATTTAAAACAGACGTAGTACGCTTTACAATTCCGATGTTGTTGTGTGTTGAATCTGCAGAATCTGTTGAGTATGCAAGAGCGTTATCCTTCTTGTATGCATTCTTGGAAGGAATGAGTGCAGCATTGGATATTGAACGAAATGATATCAGTGGTGTCGTAGCGGAAAATAGAACGATGAATACGTATGACATATTGTTGTACGACGATGTTCCAGGTGGAGCAGGGCATGTGAAGCGTTTATTGACGAAGGATGCGATTGTTTCGAGTATGAAAGAAGCGTATAAGAAAGTTTCTAAGAATTGTTGTGATGAAGATACATCGTGTTACAATTGTTTGAGAAATTATAAGAATCGCTTTGAACATCACTTACTGAAGCGCAAGTATGCAATTGAGGTGTTGGAGACGTTATTAAAAGCGATTAAAGATTGATGGTGAATTTATGAATGATACATTGAATTGGTATGATAAAAATGCAGAGTTGTTCTTTCAATCAACAAACGATGCGAAGATGAATGCAATGCAGGAACATTTCTTGACTGTGTTGAAGAATGAATTTGGTGATGGAAGCTATACATTGCTTGATTTTGGTTGTGGCATTGGTCGAGATAGTTTGTATTTCAAAACGTTAGGACTTCAAGTTACAGCAATTGATGGGTCGAAGAAGATGTGTGAACTCGCTTCGAAGAAAACAGGATTGTCAGTTGAATGTATGGACTTTTGTGCATTTGATGAAGAAGCGAAATATGATGGTATATGGGCTTGTGCATCGTTATTGCATTTAGAAGATACGAATTTGGTGTTAGTCATGAAGGCACTTCAAAAGGCACTTGTTGAAAATGGCATCTTGTATTGTTCGTTTAAGTATGGCGATACAACAAGAGTGAAAGATGGTCGTTTCTTTAATGATTACAATGAAGAAAAGTTTAATACCTTGCTTGAAAAGGTGGATGGCTTAGAGGTTGTGGATTGTTTTGTAACGAATGATGTAAGAGTCAATCGAGAACATGAGAAGTGGTTGAATGTATTTTTAAGGAAGGTAGACTAGTATGGATTTAATGATACAAGATCCAATCTATACCAATCTTTTGGATATAAGAGGGCTATCGAGTGTGTTTGGATCCGTTTCAAATTCCTATAAGTTTTATTGGTTTGATGCGATTTTAGAACTGATTAAACGAAATTCGAAACGGGATTCCTTTTCCTTTGATGAGATTGCCAATCAGATGATAGCGGATGCGTGGTTTAGTGTAGCGGAGTGTTACTTATCGATTGGGATTGCAAACGATGCCTTAGAAAGTGTTGTAAAGCGTTTAAAGGTATCAGATCCCTATTTGAAGGGGAGTGCGAGTCGGGAAGAGATTTTGCGTTCTATTGCCATTCAGGAACAAAGACAAAAAGATATTAAGACTTTGAAACAACAAATGGTGAATATGGTTCCTTATCGCTTTTTATCCGAGTTCATTGGGAATGACAAGGCGTTAAAGGCATGCATTGCAAAACCTAAGCAATTTGTCGAAGCGGTAAATGCGTCTTCAATTGCCTTTCCTTATACGTTTGAATACCATAAATCGCAAATGGAAAGACGTATTGTCTTACATCCGATTTGGAAACAGATGTTTATTGATTACTATCCAATTTTGAAGAATTGGGTACTCTTTGAAAAGGTGAGTTACTTACAATCTCGTAATCCGACCGTTCCAGGAATTATTTACAAGCTGCAAGCGGAAAATGGGGTTCGTAAACTTACCAAGGTTCGTGAGTTGTGGAAACAAGCACTCGAAATAAAAGAGTTTAATGATATCTATACAAATGAACCTTTGAATGGAAAAGAGTATGCGATTGATCATTTTATTCCGTGGAGTTATATAGCTCACGATGAAATGTGGAATTTAATTCCAGCAGATTGTTCGATGAATTCTCGCAAGAGTAACTTGTTACCAAAGTGGGATACATATTTTGAACCATTTGCCCATGAACAATATAAGATGTATGAATTGATTCAAACGGAATCAACGATTCGCGATTGCTTTAATAATTGTCGAGCGGATAACTTGAATTCGATTTGGGGTCAAAGTGAGTTATATCGACCTGGAAATAGTGAAGTAGACTTTATGAATATCCTGGATAAGAATATGAGACCAATCTTTGATGCGGCGAAAATTCAGGGATATGCAGAGGATATTTTTCAACATTTGCTATAATTAAATAAAGAACGAAGAGAACATAAGTGGTTGTTCTCTTTCTTCGTATTTGTTGTTGGAATCTTAAACAAATGTTAAGAATTATCAACCCTCATTCTTAA
>JAHHRC010000238.1 GCA_020026035.1 Erysipelotrichaceae bacterium
TTGACACGGTATCGGATGATGAAATATGAAACCGAGGAAGAAGCGGAAGAAGAACAGAATACATCTTCTAGATCGATTCTTTCTTACATCTATGCCCATTCCTCAGAGAAATTAACACTAAAAAAGTTGAGCCAAGTGTTCTATATGAGTGAATCCTCGATTGGTCGACAAATCAGTGATTCAACAGGTGCGACGTTCTGTGATGTGTTGAAGAATATTCGCGTAGAAAAGGCGAGTGATTACTTGATTCATACCGATTTGACCTTGCAAGAGATTGCGGTGCTTATGGGCTTTGTGGATGCGAGTCATATCTCTAAGACATTTTCTTCAACAGTTGGTGTAACACCGGTTGAGTATCGAAATATTTATCGAAAAGCAAACAACAACTATGCTCGTACGGATAAGGAAGTTGCCTTCCGTGTGTCGGAGTATATTTCAAAGAATTATGCGACGGAAAAGTTAACTGCGGATAAGGTGGCGGCGAAGTTTGGTATTTCTGTTACAGAGATGAATCGCAATCTTTTGTACTATGTGGAAAAGAACTTTGATGCCTTGTTGAACTATGTGCGTATTACGAAGGCGTGTGAGATGTTAAAAACAACCGATCAATCGGTGACACGGATTGCGATTGAGGTTGGCTATTCGAACACGAAGACGTTTAATTTGAATTTCTTTAAGTATCAGGCAATGACGCCAAGTGATTTCCGTAGAAAAGTAATTATTCAAAAAGCGGATGGATCGGAGGAAGGTGAGTTAGCGTGAATGTATACTATGATGAGGTGTTCAAAACAAGACTCATGACTAATGTTGTGTCTTGTGTACAAGACAAAGATGAGTTTTTAGTTGCGCTTGAAGAAACGCTGTTCTTTGTGGAAAGTGGTGGTCAAGCAAGTGATGTAGGTTGGATTGATGGCAAGGAAGTTGTGGATGTCTATACCTACAAAGGAACGGTTTATCATGTGTTAAAAGAGGCAGTTTGTGGAACTGTTGAAGTTGTGATTGATGAAAAGATTCGAATGATGCATATGCAGACACATTCTTGCCAGCATTTAGTATCGGTTGGTTTTGTGGAGTTGTTTGGCATTCAAACAATTGGCAACCATGCCTTTGCGGATGGGACTTGCGATATTGAGTTGGACTGTGATGTTGTGAGTCGAGAGATGTTAGAACAGGTAGAAGAAATCTGTAATGACTATGTGAGTCGTGATTTTGTGTATGAGATTTCGTATATCAGTGAAGAAGAAGCCATGCACTATGCGGGTGATGAAGCGGATACGTATCGAGGATTAAGTGAATATCGGTTGATTTCGATTAAAGATCGAAATGGAGTGTATTATGATCATAATTTATGTGGCTGTTTGCATGTTCCATCGAGTCGGTATTTAAAGGCAATTCACTTGTTAAGAAGTGAAAAAACAAGTCATGGTGTTCGTGTTGTAATGCGGGTTGGTGATTTCTTGATTCGACAAAGTCATAAAGAATATGATTTGTTGGATGCGATTGG
>JAHHRC010000239.1 GCA_020026035.1 Erysipelotrichaceae bacterium
CTAACACTAAGACTTTTTGATTGTTTTCGGCAAGCTTACGGGCAACACAAGCCCCTGCAAAGCCTGCTCCAACGACAATTACATCATACATAATAGCTTCCCCTAGCGGTCTTCATACATTGCCTTGTAATAGTTTTTGTATTCTCCAGAGATGATTTCTTCCCACCATTCTTTGTGGTCTAAATACCAAGCAATGGTCTTTTGAATGCCTTCTTCAAACATCGTTTCTGGAAGCCATCCAAGTTCGCTATGAATCTTTTCTGGGTCAATGGCATAGCGTAAGTCATGCCCTTTCCGGTCTGTCACATAGGTAATAAGACTTTCAGGTTTATCAAGTGCCTTACAGATAATCTTAACGATATCGATATTCTTCATTTCGTTATGGCCACCAATGTTGTACACTTCACCAACTTTGCCATTCATAAGAATCAAGTCAATGGCTTTACAATGGTCTTCGACATACAACCAGTCACGAACATTCAACCCTTCCCCATACACTGGAAGTGCCTTATCATCTAAGGCATTAGCGATCATTAATGGAATTAACTTTTCAGGGAATTGGTAAGGTCCATAGTTGTTTGAACAACGCGAAATCGTTACTGGTAAACCATACGTTCTATGGTATGCAAGAACTAATAAGTCGGCACTTGCCTTGGAAGAACTATATGGGCTGCTTGTATGAATTGGTGTTGTTTCTGTGAAGAATAGATCTGGACGATCTAATGGTAGATCTCCATAGACTTCATCGGTAGATACTTGGTGGAAGCGTTCAATGCCATATTTACGACACGCATCCATAAGTACGGCTGTCCCAATGATGTTTGTTTCTAAGAAGATTTGTGGATTTTCAATCGAACGATCGACATGGCTTTCTGCCGCAAAGTTCACAACGACATCCGGATGTTCTTCTTCAAAGAGTTTGTATACTCCTTCACGGTCACAAATATCTAACTTCACAAAGCGGAAGTTTGGTTTGTCTAATACGTCTTTTAGCGTGGATAAGTTTCCTGCATAGGTAAGCTTATCGACACAAATAATACGGTCATTTGGGTGTTTATCAAGCATATGGAACACAAAGTTTGCACCAATAAAGCCTGCTCCTCCAGTTACGATAATATTCATTTTAATTCCTCCATCTGTATGCGTTTGACTTCTTTTTGGATTCCAAGTTCAATTGGTACACTGATTTCAAAGTTGGTCAAACGTTTTAGTTTTGTAATGTCTAAGACAATCGCTTGTACTTGTTCAACATTACTTTCTTTATATGCAATTTGAATCGTTTGTTTGGTATCTTCTTCAATGATACGCATTAGGGTTTCTAAGCTTTCCCCTTTGCCACTACCAATGTTTACGATTTCATTGTTTATATCGTTTTCAATTAGTAAATGCAATGCCTTCGCAAAGTCATCGATATAGATATAGTCACGAATCGAATCTTTGCGATTCCATAATTCAAAGACTTCTTGTTTGATTGCCTTACGAATTAAAAT
>JAHHRC010000240.1 GCA_020026035.1 Erysipelotrichaceae bacterium
GGCTTATTCGCAATCGCAAACGCCGTCGCAAACAGTGGATGGGCATGCACAACCGCATGAACATTAGGATTCTCTTTGTATACACGCAAATGCATCTTCAATTCACTCGAAGGCTTATAACTACCTTCCAATACATTGCCATCAAGATCTACCTTCACAAGCATTTCATCCTTCATAAAGCCCTTAGAAACACCTGTTGGCGTTGTCCACAATGTCTTTTCATCTACCAAAACCGAAATATTGCCATCATTCGAAGCCACAAAGTTCTTCTCATATAGCCTTCTTCCAATTTCAAGAATCAAATCCTTCGCCTCTTGATCTGTCGGATATTTAAATTCTTCCATTCACTACCTCCTACACAAAAGCTGACACCAGTTGCAGTGTCAGCTAAATGTTATTTCTTACCAATTTCAAACGCTTCAAAAGCCTTCTCAAATGGCGCATGACACATGCCTTTTTCTGTAATAATTCCCGTGATTAACGAATGATCCGTCACATCAAATGCCGGATTGTACAACCCAACACCCTCCGCAATCATCCGTTCCTTATACCACATCGTCGAAATCTCTTCGCCATCACGCAATTCAATCGGAATATCTTTCCCAGTCTTACATTCCATATCAATTGTACTAGAAGGAGCACATACATAGAATGGAATACCATAATGCTTCGCAAGAATCGCAACACCAGATGTACCAATCTTATTCGCCGCATCCCCATTACGAGCTACACGATCACAACCAACAAAGATACATTTAATCCTACCACTCTGCATCAAGATACTCGCCATATTATCACACTGAACACTTGTTGTAATACCAGCATGATACAACTCAAACGATGTCAATCTTGCCCCTTGTAATAAAGGACGTGTCTCATCACAATACACATGCATATCACTACCAGCCCAACCATGTTCTAAGGCAATATACATCGGTGCTGTCGCTGTTCCATACTTCGCAGTCGCAAGTGTTCCCGCATTACAATGCGTCAGAATTCCAAGCTCTTCGCCATCCACTTTCAACTCTTCAAGAATCTTAAAGCCAATCTCACCAATGTTTCGACTAATCGCAACATCCTCATCACGAATCTTTTGCGCTTCTTCAAACAAAATCTCTTTCAACTTACAAACACAAACACCCGCATTCTTAACAACCGTATCTTCCATACGATTCAACGCCCAGAACAAATTCACAGCCGTAGGACGACTCGAAGCTAAATACTCCTTGTCTTCCTTAAACAACGCAACGAATTCCTCATACGTTTCAACCGGATACTTGGAAGCTAATACCGCAATCCCATACGCAGCGGAAACACCAATCGCTGGCGCACCTCTTACACGCAACTTCTTAATTGCCTCAAAAATCTCTTCCCTTGTTCTTAACTGAATACGTTTCACAGTCGTTGGAAGAAGCGTCTGATCAATGATATCTACAGACTCTTTTCCTTCTCCCCATTTCACTGTAATGACTTCCTCAAAGAATTGATC
>JAHHRC010000241.1 GCA_020026035.1 Erysipelotrichaceae bacterium
AGGTGAATACTAGTGGTCAATTGGAGATTGTGAATGATCATCGTTCTAGATTTGCGAGTCTTCAACCACGTAGTAGTTTGAATGAAGAGAAAGATACGTTGCAATTGATTCATGAACCGAAGATTCCATTCTTTGTGAAGAAGGTCGAAGTTGTGGATGGTAAGGAAGTTGGTGTGTTAGCGGATGTTTCCTTTGAAATTTACGATGGAGAAAAGGTTGCTAAGTCGTTTAAGAGTAATGATTCTAGCGTTGATTTGTCTGGTGAATTAGAGATGGATCATACGTATCGTCTTGTGGAAGCTTCCCATCCTGGATACAAGGCTATTGATGCTATTGCATTTAGAATTGATGCGAAGAGTAAGAAAGTTGTGATTGAACAAGGTAAGGATGCGTATGTGAGTGAAGATGGTACTTTGGTTGTCAAGAATGAGAAAACGAAAGTGATTCTTCATAAGGTCAATGAAGAGAAAGAACCATTAGAGTTTGCAACGTTTGTTGTGAATGGAAAAGAGTATGTGACAGATCGTGATGGAAATGCGATTGTGTATGGATTAGATGCAGGTGCGTCGTATTCTGTACATGAAGTAGAAGCTCCAAATGGCTATGTTGCAACGGGTGATTTCATGATTCATGTAGATGAGAAAGATCCTTTGATTGAAGTAGTGAATAAGAAGGCGAAGTACTTCATTGGTTCTTACTTTGAAAAGGTTCAAGAAGGCAATGAACTTGCTGGATGTGAGTATTTGATTAAAGATGGTGAGAATGTTGTGTCTAAGGTAGTAAGCAGTACATCAGTTGATGAGATTGTTGATGCGTTAGAACGTAATAAGACATACACCATTGAAGAAGTAAAAGTAGTAGATGGCATTGTCTATGTGGATGATGTGAAGTTTGAAATCAATAAGCGTGGAGAATTAGTGCTTGTTGGTGATTATGAACATGCAAGTATGAAGGGTAATGATACGATTCAAATCGTACATAAGCCTACAAGAATGGATGTTCGTAAGGTTGATGAAAGTAAACATCGTTTAATGGGCGCTGTGTTTGAATTGATTGATGAAGATACAAATACAGTGGTTCATACATGGACGAGTCATGATTTAAAAGATGAGAAGATCATCAAGGTATTAGCTTGTGATCATAGATATGTACTCAAGGAAGTTAAGGTAGTAGATGGCTATGAAGATAAACAAGGTGATATCCATATTGCAATCGATCATAAGGGACGGGCAATGGTGGACAATGAAGTTGTTGAGTTAATTGTTAAAGTAAACAACAAGATTCAAGAAGCTGTTGTAGAAGAACCAAAGACACCAAGTAAGAAAGAAACAGTTGTTTCAAATGAACATAAACTATCCATTTCAACAGGAGATGCGTTGTTTGTTCGTAACTATGCAATGGTACTTGTAAGTGCGATTGTTGGTGTTGTTGTGAGTTGTGTTCGATTGATGAAGTAATGAAGGAAGTCTTGCCTTAGGGTAAG
>JAHHRC010000242.1 GCA_020026035.1 Erysipelotrichaceae bacterium
ATGAGGTTAGAACACTTCCAATTGTTTCCTTGGTCTTTGACAAAGAAGAGTTGGTAATTACTTGTATAGACTTTCTCAACGTAATGGTCTGGATTGTCTAAGTCGTGTCCTTTAATGACATAGTCAAAAGAAATACTTCCGACAAAGGCATCGTCTTCGATCGGTAGAACATCATAGATAATGATGTTTTTAAAGTCAATCGAGTCGTGGTGTGAGAACCATTGGTTCGAGAAACTTGAAATTGCGTTATAGAAGGTCGTTCTTGGGTACAAGTGTTTTGTAAGGTCGTAGAAACTTCCATCCTTTGTAATGTACTTACAATAGGCAATTGCAGTATCTTCGATTTCTTTTGCCATGGAACTAAATTGCTGGGAAGTTGGTTTTTCACCTAGAATCATCGATTGACTAGAATAATCTCGAATCGATGTATAGGTGTTTGGTTCTTCAAGTTCTACATTTGGTGCAGTAATAAAGCCTGTAACAGTGTAGCGTTTTACAACAGGTAAGACTTTATTCTTCGATACTGCATCAAAGCCAGATACGACAACATCTTCATCGTAATCAAAGTCATCGGTAATTGGAATTCCATTGATGCGGAATTTAATTGCAGGATCGAGTAATTCGAAGTTGTATTCGTTGTATAAACCGACGGTACGAACTTTGTATCGATCTTGTTTTTCTGGTTTATAAACTTCTAAGGTACTAATTTGACTATTTTGGTAATAGGCATTGTAGAGCTTTGTTTTTCCTTCGTTTTGGGAACCGGCATAGGAGAAGACAATCCCGCTTGCATTCTTATCGGCATAAATACCTCGTAAGTAGGCGATGATTGTTTCTTTGGAGTTGAGTTCGGTAAAGTAACGGGTATCGTCGTGATACACACGATCCCATCTTTGGTTACAGACATTGTCAATGTATTGTGTCATAGCGCCATTTACACTACGTGATTCGTAGCGGTACAACCAGAACCAAAGATAGCCAAGGCCAGTTGCACAAAGAATGGCAGAAGTAAGGATGAGTTTCAATAGACGTCTATGAAACTGTTTTGTTAAAGCAACGCGTTGCTCGTACGAAAGTTGTTTCGAACGGTTTCGATTTATTTGACGATCCATGCTGTTGGTACACTCCGATCTCCATACATTGACACAATATTGTTAATAATCTTATTGTTATACACCATGACTGAGGAACTTCCTCCATCAAGGTTTGCCGCTACAACGGCTTGATAGTCTAACATAATCTGAATACAGTCTTCATAGGAAGCTCCTAAAGAAGTCGTTTGTCTTCCATCGATCACTAACATAAGAACTGCTCCATCGGCTCTTTGACCAATGACGGTTCTTGGGTTTAAGCCTCCACCTGATCCTGTAACAGTTACAGGATGTCCATCAAAGACAAGGACAGGTCCAAAGGTTACAGCATCACGAATGCCCCAATCAAGGGCGTCACTTGCAAACATATCACCGACAAT
>JAHHRC010000243.1 GCA_020026035.1 Erysipelotrichaceae bacterium
AATCAAAGAGCGATTGATAACTACATCAAAAACATTCGTCATAAGCTACCAGAGCTTCCTCTTGAGACGTTATACGGCTATGGGTATCGGTATAACTTATGAGTAAGTTCCATGTCTTAGAACGCAAAATACGCGCAACGAATATCCTGTTTATTCTTTGTGTGTCATTGCTTTCACTGTCTGTCATCTATTATTGGTCGTTTTACCACTTTGCAAACTTGTTTGAAGACCGCGTCATTGATTCTTATACCTTTGAAAAACTTGAAGATATGGGCGTTGCGAATGAATGGATCCTAGGCGTTACTACAAACAGTATTGACGTTGTGGAAAGTATCCACAAACAAGAAGTCGCGGATACGATTTACCAACAAGCAAAAAGCCAAACTGTTCCAAGTCAACTCTACAAGCAAACCATTGATGGCAAACATCTTTTGTACTTAATTGACTTAGATGTACAAAATGGTGAAACGATTTATAAGTACAGCATCATTAAAGATATCTATGCGGAAATCTTTCCTAAGATAGCCATCTCATTTCTGATTCTTCTAGTTGTCTTAGTTTTGATGTCAAAATGGTACACACAAGCAATTACCAACCAGGTTTATAGCAGTATTAAACAATTACGAACCTATACCAACAACATCGCCAACAACATTCCATGTAAACCATTAGAAATAGAATCTAAGGATGAAGAATTCCAAAACTTAGTCCATGACTTAGAACACATGAATGCAACGCTTCAACAGGAGGCGGATATTCGTAAGTCGACCTTACAATACATCTCACACGAGATGAAAACACCGATTATGATCATTGAAGGCTATGTAACTTCCGCAAAAGATGGTATTTATCCAGCAAAAGATTTAGATGGCACATTTGATACAATCCTTGAACAAACAAAGCGCATGAATCAGAAAATTCAAAACTTACTAACCGTTGTGCATCTTGAATCTACTGCAGATGATGATACCAAAGAAGAAATCGTAATCAAGGATACCATTCAACAAGTTTTGAACTCCTTTACCTATCAGCTAAAAGAAAAGAAGATTGACATAGATCTTCCAAATGACCTTACAATTCAAGCAAATGCTGAAAAAGTACATATTCTCTTTGAGAATCTTATTACGAATCAAATGAAGTATTCGTTATCTACGATTTCAATCAAGGCTTATGAAACAAACGAATCACTTGTCATCGATTTCTACAACGATGGAAACCCGATTAATGAATCGTTAAAAGAACGTTTATTCACACCATTTGCCAAAGGTTACAACGGCTCAAGTGGCCTTGGCTTATCCATTTGTAAAACCATTATGGAACAGCTTCACGGCTCCATCACGTTCCACGAAGAAAGTGATGGTTGGTTATTTACGCTAACATTTCCGAACTAATCCAAGCATTGCTTGGATTTTTCATTTACGCATAAAAAAAGCACACCTTTCGATGTGCTTCTTACTTACCCGGCA
>JAHHRC010000244.1 GCA_020026035.1 Erysipelotrichaceae bacterium
ATGCACCACGACTTATACGATGTGCATCGTAAAAACTCCCAAGCCTTCCAAAATGCGATTGAAATGCAAAAAGAAATCCGCAACTACAACCTACAAGCTAAAACCAAAGAAACCCTAGACCACTACATGGAAGAATCCGAAAAACAAAAATTCCGTACCGAAATGTCCCAAGGAAACCTCATCATTCTTTCAAGTATGGTCTTACAATTTGTTCCAGGACTTCTCATCCTTATTGGTTTACCAATGGTTCAAGCAAACGAAGTATCCCCACTTTACATCATTGGCTATATCCTAGCCTCTATGCGTATCAACGATGCCCTATTTGCCTTGTATTTAAACCTTGGTGAACTGATGTACATCGATGCCGTCGTCCAACGCTTAAATGACCTCTATGGACAAAAACTACAAGTTGGAACCACTTCCACACTTCTTCCAAAAGACATCGAACTCGACCATGTGCTCTTTAGTTACGACAACAATCGTAACGTAATTAACGATGTAAGTTGTACAATCAAAGAAAACGAAGTCGTCGCCCTCATTGGACCAAGTGGCTGTGGAAAAACAACCCTACTTAAACTCATTTCTAGATTGTATGACTATGACAAAGGAGAAATCCGTATTGGCAATACCCCAATCCACACCGTAAACCCAGAAGCCCTCTACGACAAACTCTCCATTGTGTATCAAGATGTCGTTCTATTTAACACATCCATTTATAACAACATCAAACTCGGTAATGAATCTTCAAGCAAAGAAGAAATCCTCCATGCGGCACGTCTTGCTGGTTGCGATGAATTCGTAAGCCGCTTTGAAGATGGCTATGACACCATCATTGGTGAAAATGGTTCAAAACTATCTGGTGGTGAACGCCAACGGATCTCCATTGCCCGTGCCTTCTTAAAGAATGCCCCAATTATTATCCTCGATGAAATCGCAAGTAACTTAGATGTTGAAAACGAAAACATCATTCAAACATCCTTGCAACACCTCATCAAAGATAAAACCGTCATCATCATTTCTCACCGCCTCAAATCGGTAGAAAACTGTGATCGACTCTTAGTCTTAAACGAAGGAACACTAGTTGGAAATGGAACCCATGAAGAACTCTTACAATCCTGTAGCCTATACCAATCCATGATCACGAAAACAAATCTTACCGAACAATTCCACTACTAAAAGGCGAAGTAAAATAATTTTGACAAAGAAAAATAGCTTTGTAAAAGGTGTTTGATATACAAATCGAACACCTTCTTTTATCATAAAGCTACCAGGAGGTCACGCAAATGCAAATTGGAAAACAACTTAAAGATGCGCGAAACCAAGCGAATCTAACACAGGAGAATGTTGCTGAAAAATTGAATGTTTCTAGGCAAACAATTTCCAATTGGGAAAACGAAAAATCGTATCTGTTAGTGTCAAGCAAAACTTAACCAATTCTGTCATTGAAAATTCACCAGTTAC
>JAHHRC010000245.1 GCA_020026035.1 Erysipelotrichaceae bacterium
GTTCTATTTGTTACGTATAGCTGTGTAAAAAGGGAGGAATAGTTATGTTTTGTACGAAATGTGGACACAAGAATCCGGATGATGCCATTTTCTGTGATGGTTGTGGGAATCGTCTAGAAGAAGAAAGCGTTGATGGTTCAAGTGTTGAAAGTGAGGTTGTAGAACCTGCTGTTTCAAGCAATGCTTCGATTGCGGATAAGGGAGCGAAGAAGAAGCTTGATAAGAATGGGCGTATTGGTCTTGTGGTGATTTTTGCGCTTGTATTAATTGGTTTGATTTTGTTTAAGAAGCCTTCGTATACGTTTAACCATTACTTTGATATTTCTGTGAATGGGTTTGATGGTTATGGGTATGTTACGACGCATACGCTGTCGGATGAGTTTTATGATGCTTGTAAGGATCGTATTAAGCCATCTCCTAGTGGTAAGAAGTTAGCTTCTCAGTATGAGGGGAAAGAGCGTTTTGTAAAGGCAATTATAGACAATTATGTGGACTTTACAATTGAGCCGGTTGAAGGGTTAATGAACGGGGATACGGTTGTAGTGAAGTTTGATATTGATGAGAAGTCGATTTTGAAGGACTTTGGGATTAAGTTAAAGGCAAATGATATTCGTATGCCGGTTACGAATCTTCAAGAAGTGAATGTGATTGATCTATTTAAGTATGTAACGTTTGAGGTAAACGGTACTTCGCCGAATGGCACTCTTGAAGTTAAGGTAGATGATAATTGTCCGATTGATGATTATACGGTTTATGATTTGATTCAAATTGAAAAGGAACACAATTTATCGAATGGGGATGAAATTAAGATTTCGATGCGTCCAATGGAGTCTTATGAAGCGCAGAATTTCTTAGATCGTTTTGATGGTGTTCCGGTTGGTAAGGAATTTACATATAAGGTAGAAGGTCTTGGTTCGTATGTAAGTGTGGATACGGATTTAACGGATGCGAACTTTGAAAAGATTGATGCGCAGATGAAGGATGAAATGACTTCGATGTTTGCAAATAAAGCGGATGGAAATATGTCTGCGAATTCAATTGATCGTATTGGCTATTATGTTTTGACACCGAAAGAAAATGTTTCGCGTTCTCCTATGATTTATGTTGTATATAAGGTGAATACGTCTGTTTGGATAGAAGATACTGGATATTCGGATACGTTTGATTTCTATACGTATTTGAAATATAGAGATCCGATTTATGTGAATGCGGAAACGCCGATTAAGGTGGATGTGACAGATGGTGAGTTACCGGATTCAATTTGCATGGATTGTTACAGCGAAGAATCGAGTCGTAGAGAGTATTACTACATTAATGGCGAACGTGATCTAAATGAGATGTACCGTGAATGTGTGTCTTCTCGTATGGATCAGTTTGTAACGAAGAGTACAGTGCAATAAGTTGTATAAGGGGGAAGTTTATGTATTGTAAGTATTGTGGTAAGAAGCTTGAAGGGGAC
>JAHHRC010000246.1 GCA_020026035.1 Erysipelotrichaceae bacterium
CCATATTAGCACTTTCCTTCACAATCAAAAAGACCATGCAAGGCATAGTCTTCTTCATTTACATATAAAACTCTTTATACCAAGTCGCAAAGGCCCGAAACCCCTTACGCAAGGACGTATTTGGCTTATAGTCGTTATCTTTCCTATAAGCGTTTCATTATACCATAGATAAAAGAATACAACTTTTATTCTTGCCAAATCCACCTCTTAGCACTCATTTCTTTAAGAGTAAAATACACCAAACAACGAAAAAGCGCATATCTATCACCTTATTCAACCACACAAACAAACCAAAACACGACCTTAGCACGACTCACACACAGGTGTTAACGTGCTATAACACTCCATCCGTCTATTTAGCACTACTTTCTTTGAGACTTAAAAAACAAGGAATACTTAAAAAACTCATATTTAAGCCATATTAATTCACACACAAAATAGCACTCAAAGCATTTCATTCGCGTTCATTCCTAGTGTTAAAGTGCTATACCATATAAAAAAGGCAAGAACAAACAATTCTTGCCAATCCTATTAAATTCCAAATTTTGCCTTTACAACATCTACTACTTCATAGACACGTTGTTTACAAATCTCATCGGTTTCCGCTTCAGCCATGACACGTACAAGTGGCTCTGTTCCACTTGGTCTTACTAACAAGCGACCATTTCCAGCCAAGTCTTCGTTGACCTTATCAATCGCCTTTTTCACATCTGCATCTTCCATTGCAAGATCTTTGTCTGTCACCTTCACATTTACCAATAGCTGTGGATAAATGCGTAGACCTTCACAAAGCGTTAATACAGGTAACTTTGTGTCTTGCATAATCTTTAATACAAATAACGCTGTCATCAAGCCATCACCTGTTGTTGCATATTCGCTAAAGATAATATGTCCAGATTGTTCTCCACCAACTACATCGTTGCTACGAAGCATTTCTTCATAGACATACTTATCACCAACAGCCGTCTTAGCCACATTGATTCCATCTTTTTCAAGCGCCTTGAATAGTCCTAGGTTTGCCATAACCGTAGTCACAACTGTGTTATTTGTAAGAAGACCTTTATCTTTTAGATAACGACCACTCATATACAACACATGGTCACCCGTAATAAGTTCCCCATTAGGAGCGACAAGAATCATACGATCTGCATCCCCATCAAAGGCAAGCCCTAAATCAAAGTCACCATTCTTCATGACTTCTTGTAGACCTTCTGGATGAGTTGAACCACAGTTTGTATTAATGTTTACTCCATCTGGTGTATCATGCATCATCGTAACAGTTGCACCAAGATCTTCTAATACACGCTTCGCTGTTGTCGTACTTGCACCATTTGCACAATCTACGGCCAACTTAACCCCATGTAGATCCATCGCAAACGATGTTTCTAAGAAGTTGATATAGTCTTCTAATCCTTGTTTGAATTCATAGATTTCACCAATCGCATCATCTGTAC
>JAHHRC010000247.1 GCA_020026035.1 Erysipelotrichaceae bacterium
CAACTGGTGGATTTGAATACCAACTATATGAAGGTGAAGGAAAGTCGAATGTAGCTCATGAAAACCTTTACCTCAAAAAGTCCGTTCAATTCCGTCCTGGTAAACTTGTGGCCGAAGCGTATGATGCTGAAGGACATAAGATTACTGAAACCGTTGGACGTTCTACCGTTGTGACAAGTGGGGCTCCGGCAAAACTTGTTGCGAAAGTAAACAAGGATCACTTGAATGCAAATGATCATGATTTGTCGTATATCACAATTGATGTATTAGACGAACATGATAACTTCGTTCCATATGCAAACAACAATGTTGTTGTAACTGTAAGTGAAAACGGAAGACTAAGAGCGATGGACAATGGCGAACAAGCAGACCATACACCATTTAGTGCAAATCATCGAAATGCATACAATGGTAAGGTTTTGGCAATTGTTCAAGCTACGAAGTCAGCTGGTGAAATTCGTGTTGATATTTCAAGTGAAGGTCTAGAAGGTACAAGTGTTACCTTAAACGTTGCCGAAGTTGCAAGTGAAAAACAAGTCACTGGATACGAAATGGCAAAGACCATCATGGTAAAACAAAACACCGTTCCAACACTTCCTGCAAAAGCGAAGGTGTTCTACTCCGATGGATCACACGAAGAACACAATGTCACATTTGATACAAGTGACTTAGCGACGAAAGTTGCGAAGGATGGATCCTTCAGCGTGAATGGAACAATTCAAGATGTGAATATTCCATGTCATGTCAATGTGCTTGTTGTAAGTACTGCCTTAACTGCTTTGAATCAATCAAGTGTTTGCCGTCAAGGTGAGACAAAACAACTTGAACCTTATGGCTATGCAATCTTCAGTGGCGGAAAGAAATCAAAGAATACCTTCCCAGTCACTTGGAATGCATATAACACATCAACCTTGCATGAAGGTGAACAGTTGGTTGTGACTGGTACAATGCGTGTATTTGATCAAGAATTACCAATTACAAATACCGTTCGTTGTTTAGAAGTCAATACAACAAAGGGTGGAAATATTGCTCGTAATACAAATGCTCTATCACAAAGTATTGAAGCTTCCAAACAATCTGATACTCTATCAGCGATTAACGATGGAAACCGTACGGAACACCTAAGTAATCAAGGTGGTGGTGATAATCCAAATGTATGGAGTAACTACAAAGCTGCACAAGCAGACCAAAGACAAAACTCATTGAACTTAGAATGGGCAACGTTGAACACGGTTGGTAGTGTAGATGTGTATTACTACATTGATACATGGGCTTCCCAATTACCAGAATCCGTTGCGTTTACATACAAAAATGATAAAGAACCAGACTATCATCCAATTCAAACAACGCAAACACAAGAAGTGATTAATAACCAAGTCACAAAGGTAACCTATACCTTTGAACAACCGGTGAGCTTATTGAATCTTGAGTTGTTGTTTAC
>JAHHRC010000025.1 GCA_020026035.1 Erysipelotrichaceae bacterium
TCTCTTGCTGGCTTGTTGTTTTCAATACACGTCTCCATCGTCAACAAACGATCTCCATATGTAAATGTCACATCGGTTTCATAGTATTGATGTTCCTGGATGGCATCTACATAGGTCTTAAAGTATTCTTCATCGTAATACACATAATTAAACCGTAAGTCTTCCGGAGTGGCATCCATGCCATTAATCTGTACAGTAGGTAACTCATACGCACATCCAACCACATAATACCGAAGTTCATTTCCAACCAATAAAGCCAAGTACTTATTGTCTTCATAGTTCTTCTCATCCATCAACTGTGCCAATGGTGTAAATACTTTATTACGCTCTTTGTCTACCACTTCATAACAATAATGCCCATAGAGAATGACATTCATATAGTCATCTTTCTCTAGATCATTCTCGGTATCCAATGTAATCGAACCTACTCCATTCACATCAAATACACCAGTCTTCCAATCCGTAAATAGATACTTATTCAAATCCTTCGCATCATACGCAACCGGTTGGTGCAATAACCCATTTTGAAAATGAACAATGGCCTTAATATCTTCATTCACTTTCTTGTCTTCTTTCAATTCCTTTTGTAAATCAAGAATCACTGCATCATCTAAATAATACGGTTCTCTTACTTCTTCCACTTGCTCAACAACAACTTCTTCATGAACCTCTTCACTTCCACAACCAACCGGTACAATAAGCAAACTAAGTGCAAGAAGCGACTTCCATAACCTTAATCTTTTCATATCTCTCCTTTAAAAAAGCACCATCAGCTTTCACTGACAGTGCTTATACGTATTTACTTTGTAACGTCAGTTCTTGGAACTTCTTTAACAACAGTATTGTTTACAACAGCTACCTTTGAAGGAGCTACTACCTTCTTAGTAACAACTGTGTTCGCAGCTGTTTCCTTACTAGCTGTGTCTTTCTTATCTTCTTTTTTAACTTCCTTAGAATCTTCAACCTTTTCAGATGGCTTAACTGTTTCCTTCTTCTTGTCTAATTCAGCAGCAGTTTCTGCCCATTGATCATCATGACCATATCCTTCTGGCTTCCATGAATCTACATCAGCCTTATGGTCAGCTAGCTTCTTATCTTGTTCAGCAGACGCCTTTTCCCAGTTAGCTTGGTATTCATCTTCACCTTCTGGTCTTAGTTTGTTTAGGTCATCTTCTGTAACCTTACCTGCTGGCTTTGTAGCTTCTTCCTTAGCAGGCTTTTCTGCTGGCTTAGCAGCATCCTTATTCTTTTCTACTTCAGCAGCTGCGTCTGCCCACTGATCTTCGTAACCATACCCTTCAGGTTTCATTTGATCAGCTAGTTCTTTACGGAATCTATCCCCTAATTCTTCTGATGCTTTTTCCCAGTTTGCGTGGTAATCATCAGTTCCTTCTGCTGTAAATTCTTCTGTTAGTTCTTTACGATTTTTTTCTCCAAGTTCAGCGGATGCTTTGTCCCATCCTGCTTGGTACTCATCGCCACCTTCAGGTAGGTAATTTGCGATTTCGTCTTTCTTCTTTTGTTCCTTTTCAGCACTTAGCTTTTCATCTTGCTCTGCTGACGCTGCAGCCCAACCACTTGCATAGTCATCGTCGTATCCCTCAGCATTAACAAAGGATGCTTTTGTTGCTACACCTGCAATTAATGCAAATGCACAAAGTGTTGTTAATAACTTTTTCATTTCGTTCTTCCTTTCATAGTTATTGTGTAACTCTAGATTGTTTGAACTATTTGTTTGAGTTCGTACGATCATCACATTCGTGACTAAACAAACAAGTACCTCAAACCCCTATAGTTATGGACTGATTCCCCTATCACTGAGCATAGTCCACGCATTCAGTATAATGTATATAAAAAAAAACAATGACTTAGAAAATATTTCCAAATGGTTTACAACATTTATTCCTATTTAATAAATATTGATTTGTATATAAATACCAAATTATGTGATTATTTCGCCTAAATATATCACAGGCATTTCTTTCCATTCATCTTTCAATTTTGTGAACAAAAAACATAAATTTTCTTAAACACAGCCCCCTAGAATTATATTTTCTATATATTTCGCATATTAAAAAGACTGTGTATCTCTACACAGCCTCATCTACTACTTATTCAAATACTTCTTTTTTCAATACACTTACAACTGCAACACCTAAACCAGCAAGGAATAGAGTTACATAAGTCATCATATTTGATTCATCCTTAGTACTAGGAATATTTGATTTACCAACAACACCATTTGTACGAACAAACATTTGTTTCTCATCATTCCAAGCAAAGCCTTCAAGTGCTTCGTATTGACCAGTCACTTCATTAAACTTCGCACCTTGTACTTCACCAATATAGTTACTCTTTGGATTGTATTCCTTAGCAGCAACCTTCTTTGTTGTTGCAGGAACAACTACAACAGCTTCCGTCTTTTCCACAACATTAGTAGATTCAACACTTACAGCAGGCTTCACAACCAACTTCCCAAATGTATAAGAATTCTTGAAAATCATTCGAACTTCGTGTTCACCTTCAGCAAGAGTCTTCACAAAGTGCTCCGTCAACCTGACAATCGTAGAACCTTCTACAACCGTATAATCATCTTCAGAAACTTTCTTACCATCTACATAAACAGATTCAAAGTCTTGCATCGCATTAGTAGAACCAAAGACAGCCGTTTCACCGTGCATTGCAGTCACAACACTCATCTCTACTTCGTGTCCATGTTCATCCAAGCCAATGAAAGAACCTTCGCTATTCTTTTCAGCAGCTAATTCTTCCGCAGTCTTATCAACCACAACATTTGTATTTACCTTTGGATCATTCTTTTCTTCTTCCGTAGGTTCTGCAACAATCGAAGGATTTCCATTTTCATCCTTAGGAAGCTCATCTACATGTGCATCCAAGTCCGCATCAATCTTAGGATCTTCATCCACTAAGACCTCATCCTTCTTTTCTTCTTCTAGCTTCTTATTCATTTCAGCCAATTCTTGATCACGAGCAGGAATATCTTCTTCCTTAATCACAGGAATATCCTTCTCATCTTCAGCAATTGGTGCTTCAGTAACAAGATTTCCATCAGCATCCTTAGGTAGCTCATCCATGTGTTCATCAAGATCTGCTACAACTTCAGAATCATCGTCCTTCTTTTCAACTACAGGCTTCGCTTCTTCTACAGCCTTATCAGACTCATTTACTTCTTCCGTAGTTTCTTTCGCTACTTCTTTTACAGAACCATCTTCATTCTTCACTTCTGTATCAACCTTAGGATCATTCTTTTCTTCTTCCGTCACTTTTGCGACTAAAGAAGGATTCCCAGCTTCATCCTTAGGAAGTTCATCTTTGTGTTCATCAAGATTAGCTTCAACACCTTCTTCAACCTCATTTGGTTCTTCGGTCTTTTCTTCTACTTTTTCTTCAGCTGGTTTCTTTGAAGCTGCAATTGCTTCTAGTCTCGCCTCATCTTCTTTAGCTACCTTCGCTGCTGTTTCTTCCTTCGTCAAAACAGGAACATCTTTTTCTTCTGCAGTTGGTTGTGCGATTAGGGATGGTTGCCCATCTTCACCTACCGGAAGTTTATTAGCGTTCGCATTCAAATCCAATTCAACATCGCGATCATCTGTCACCACATCCTCCGTAATCGGATTAGTTGCCGAAGGAATGTTTTCAATTTCCGCTGGTGTTGGAGTAGGTCTATCTGGAGTGTCAGCCGGAATTTCTGCCGGAATTTCATCTACATCATCCGTATCCGTCACAGGAGGATTTGGCGGTATTGGATTGTCGCCTTCTGCGTACACATGAGTAACTGCAGAAAGACTAGCAGCTAAAGCAAAAGCAAATAATGTCGAATATAACTTTTTCATAAACTCAATCCTTTCCAAGCTAAGAAACAATCACAACGTTCGTCTCTTATGCTTTCCATAGACGCATCTATGTTGCTATTATTTTAACTAACCGTACGGTCAATTAACAGTCAAACACCTTATTTTCTAACAAAAAAATTACAATTTCTTTGAAAGAAAAACACGAACCCTTTTACAACAAGAAAATCTACTAACTATACACAATAAACTAATTTTCGCATAACTACGCAACAAAAATGTAAGCGCTTAAATTTCTTCTTCCTTTTTTGCATATTTCGTGTATACTAAACTTGTGATTAAGATATAAGGCATATTTGGAATAGCGTACTGGCTCGCTATCCACCTTTAACTGAAAGATCTGACGTTCTCCTTCGTCGGATCTTTTTCTTTCCACGTGGTCACTTCTCTATTATTAACACTATATTTCCTATATTATTAAAAAGACTTAACAAATGAGAAAACAATGAAAAAACTACTAACCGCAATCCTAGCCACAACGCTAGCACTTGCACCACTTACAACACACGCAAACGACGACCCCCTCAAACCAAAACACGACAGTGAACAACAACTCAAAGAAGCCCAAACAAACCTCACCCAAACAAAAGAAACCCTATCAAATCTTGAACAACTCGATGAACTTTTAACCTCAGAAGAATCACTCGACACAACTCTAAATACCTTAACAAGTGAAGTAGATCATCTAACAAACGATGTAAACCAAGCAACGGCAAACCAAGCCAAAGCAAATGAAGATCTTGCCTTAAAACAACAAGAATTCGACATCGCCTCAAAAGAAGCGGACCCAACTTCTAAAGAACACCAAGCAAAACTACAAGCTCTAAACGAAGAAAAAGATGCCTTAGATAAAACCATCCAAGACACTACTGCTTCAATAGCTGAAAAAGAAGAAGCGATTAAAACTGCCACAAACGAACAAACGGCACTACAAGAAAGCTATAACACTGCAAAACAAGAGCTTGATACACTCAAAGAAACAGTTGAACAAACAGAAGAATACCGTGCTCTTCAAGAAAAGAAAGAACCACTCGATCAAGCAAGAAACGAACTTGAAACCCTTCAAGCCTCCATTCAAGAAACAAACACAAACATCGCAACTCTAGAAAGCGAACAAACGACAAAGAATGAAGAAAAACAAACACTTGAAGAAACACTTGCAACACTTCAAGAAGACCTAACCAATGCACAAGCTTCAGGAAATAACGAACTTGTAATCGGTAACGCTGAAGAAGTAGAAGCCTATAAAAAAGAAGGCGCTCTTGGATTCTTCAAATACCAAGCCAAAAATAACCCAAAGGCAAAAGGCTTTGAAATGGCAGCCTCCTTGTTCACAACAAACCCAACAACCCCATCTAATGTAGGCCCTCAAAAAGGAAATAAATCAACCATGAGTCACGATCAACTCTTAGCTCTTGTTGACTTTAATGACCCAAACAATGCGGTAAGCTTTGAAAACTTCAAAAACTCCGTAGCCATCATCAAAGAATCAAACACCTACCGTCAAAGCTGTAATGCAAATCTACCAATCCTAACGGTAGATCCAGTACTTATGGCAACCTCCATCCTAACCATTAATTCTTGCCCAGCAAAAGAAAAGCTAGCACACGCTAAAACCTTCGTTGTATTCCAAAACATTGCATGGCACTTAAACCTACACAATACATTCTACAAAGAGAAAAACAGCTGGGTGACAGCTGAAAAAAGAGATTACGACGCACTTGTAGCAGCGAACAAATTAAAAGAATCCGATCGCTACACCACTCTTAACGGAACACAATTCGGAAAGAAAGTAGAACACTACGTAAACCTAAACTACAACAAACTCAAAACTTCAGGTGCTGCAATTAACTCAACAAATATTCAAAACTCCAACAACAATTACTATTGCCAAGACTTCTTCTTCAACCCAATTGCCGGCAAAAACACAACCTTCACCGTAGAAGAGTTCGAACAACTCATCGCCGACTACGAAACCTATATAAACAATCCAATCGAAACAAAACCAACGGCGGAATACATCCAAGAAAAAATAAATGAAACAACAACCAAATTAAACGATGTAACAACACGTCTACAAACCATCGAAACAGACCTAACAACCCTTAACCAAACACTTGCTACCCTAACCCCACAAGTAGAACCAAAACAACAAGCAATCGAACCATTTCAAGAAGCCTATAACCAAGAACTTGAAAGCTTCAATGCCGTTCATGGAAACACGCTAACCCAAAAGATGGAACAACTCGATCAAACAAAACAACAACTCACAACACTCGAAACTTCCATCAAGCAAACAACACAAGAGGTAAAAACCCTCAACCAAACCCTCCGACAAGCAAACGACCAACAAACAACCCTTACCGCAAACCTAGAAAACCTTACAACCAACCTCGAAAACGCAAAACAACAAGCTCAACAAAACCTCGAACAAGCAAAAACAACTGCAACACAAGCCACAAACACCCTAAACAACCTACAAGCAACCCTTGCAAACAAACAAGAAACCAAAACCCAATTAACCACCCTAAAAACGCAACTTGCAACCTTAAAACAAGCCAAAGATGCATACGACGCAACACATATCGCCTACATAATGCTAGAAGGTATGGACGCAACCCAAAACACCACAACCCAAACAAACACCCTCAAGTTCCGTTCAAGTGCAGACCTTTCTAAATTCGCACGTGTTCTAGTCGACAACAACGTCGTAGACCCAAGTAACTACACAACCGAAAGTGGATCCACTATCGTTTACCTCAAACATAGTTATCTACAAACACTAAGCGTAGGCCAACACAAAATCGAAATCGAATCCATTGACGGATCTGTATCCACAAACTTCACCATCGAAAAAACAAAAACAATCACATCACAAAAAGCAACAAAACAAACAACAACCCCAATTAACAAAAACCTTACAAACAACACCATCCCAAGTACAAACGACAACAGCAACCTACTCTTCTACACCACCCTATTTGTACTCACAACACTCACACTTATTACAACCTTTAAAAAGTTAAAAAACTCCCATAACTAACAATCTATTTCACGATTACATTAACTCCAAAAACAACCAATAACCCATAAAAGTCAAGAAGGTGTACAAACCTTCTTTTCTTTTCCATTCATGACATAAAACACGTTGATTATCACATTATCCACCATCTTAGTATTGTATTTTACATTTGAACCTTGCTACAATTAACATGAATCAAACAAGGAGGAATTTATGAAACATAGACAACAAACAAACCGCCTACTAGCCTTGTTACTAGCATGCGGAATGACCTTAAGTCCTATGACTCCATTCCTACACGTGTCTGCTCAAGATGCAGCACCAACTACGGAAATGTTACTCAGTAGCAAAAAGGATTCGGAAACAAAAAAGGACGAAGCACAAACTGCCTATGACAATGCTAAGAAAGAACACGAAGCAGCAAAGGCAAACCTTGTCAAAGAACAAGAAGTACTAACCCTTCTAACAAACGACAAGAAAGAACAAGACGCAAAAGCAGAAGCCGCTAAACAAAAAGCAATCGAAGCACAAAAAGCAGAACTTGCAAAAGCACAGGCAAAGCTTAACGAAACAAAAGCAGCACTTGCCACTGCAACAGCTGATGTAGATAACTACGACAAAAACAAGCAAGATCTTCTTGCAAACGTAGAAACAGCGACACAAACCTTAACAGAAGAACAAACAAAACTGGATGAATTCAACACAGACAATGCAACACTTGATAAAGACATCCAAGCAAAAGAAACAGCACTCGAAGAAGCTAAAACAGCTCAAACTGCTGCACAAACCGCAAAAGATGAAGCTGACAAAGCTCTAGCAGATGCAAAAACTCAAAAACAAACAGAGGAAACAAATCTAACTAGCTTAAACAAAGAGCTAGACAACCTCAACAATGCAAAGGATTTAGCACAACAAGCTAAAGACACAGCTATAACTACCAAAGCAAAAAAACAGGAAGCCTTAGACCTTGCGACAAAGAAAGCAACAGATGGAACCGATGAAAACATTGCCGCAAAACAAGAGGCTCAAACAAAAGTTGATGCTGCTAGACAAACTCAACAACAAGCAGAAGCAGCTTTAACTGAGAAACAAACTGCACAAACAGCTCTTCAAACTGATTTAACGAATAAAGGCAAGGAAATCGATACTGAAAGAACTCACCTAACTTCACTTGAAGAAGCCGCTAAAACAGCTCAATCAGCAATTGACGCCAAACAAAAAGAATTTGAAAAAGCTCAAAATGACCTACATGGTCTTGAACAGCAATTCAATGATAAAACAACTGAGTTCAACACAAAAAACAATGAACTCACTACTAAACAACAAGAAAAAACTCAAAAAGAACGTAAAAAAGCAGAACTAGAAGATCAAAAAACAGCTCTTGAATCCGGTATACAAACAGGACCAACAGCTGAAGAAATCGCTGACTACAAAGCGCATGGTGCAATTGGATTCTATAAATACCAAGCGAAGTATGGAGAAAACAAAGCAGCGTTTGCTGAAGCATTAAAACTATTCGATAGTTCATATGACGATACGAATAAATATATCAACAAGCAAGGAACACCAAATATATCACATAGCGAACTTGTCGCATTATTAAACTTTGAAGATCCAAACAACACTGTTAATCTAGACAACTTCTTAGAATCACTAGACATTATTCAAGAATCAAATAACTATAGAGCAACTTGTCTAATCAACGAAACTGATAATGCCAATTTACCTATTTTAAAAGTTGATCCTGCTTTGATGGTTGAAGCAATCCTTAGTGGTAACTATTCAGCAACTCTAGATATAACCAAAAAATTAGAGCACTCATTAACCTACTTTAACGGCGAAAACCTAAGCTGGTATGGCACTCTTCATGGCGCTTTCTACGGTGAAAGTAATAGTTGGGTTACGTTTGAAAAAGGCCTTATCGATCCATTGATTGCAAACAACACAATTACACTTAGTGACGTTTACGCAGATATCGTACATAATAAAGATATCAATCTTAGTCAATATATAAATATCGGAAGCGTTGGGCATTACTTGTCAATTGTAAACAATAAGTTCACCGTATCTGGTGCTGCCATTAACAAGTCGCACCCACACGAGTATAATAACAATTACTACACACAAACATTCTTCTTCGGACCTCTTGATGGTGCGAGCTACTCTGTTGAAGATTTTAAAGCTCTAATTAATGCTTATAAAGAAGTAATTAATCCAACACAAACAGGACCTACTGTAGAAAGCATAACAAGCAAAATCGAAGCTATTGATCAAGAAATCAATACATTGACTACAACAATCGAAAGTCTAACAACTGAAGTTGCGCAACTTGAACAAGAGAAAAATGATGCAAACCAAGCAGTAACAAACAAGAGTACTGAAATTGGAACACTTCATACTAATCTAGAAACTCTAAAAGCAGATTACGAAACAACTCATAAAGTTCCTATTGAGCAATTGAAAACTGCAATCACTAATCTTGAACAAGCAAAAGCTAATCTTCAAACTCAATTTGATGAAGGTCAAAGAAAAGTTGAAGAATTGCAACAAGCACTAACAACTGCAACAACAGCAGTCACAACTGCAGAAACAGAACTAGCGAATATTCAAACTCGCCTAGAACAAGAAAAAGCAGCTGCTCAAACAGCTCTAACAGATGCTGAAGCTGCCGTAACAAACAAAGAAGCAGCTCTTACTACAGCTACTGCAGCAGTCACAACGAAACAAGGTGAAATCGCAACAAAACAAGCTGAAATTACAGCTTTAGCTACTGATATCACCACAAAAGAAGCCGATGTCACTGCTAAACAAACAGATCTAGAAAATGCAACTAGAACTGTTACAGATGCACAGGCTGCTCTAGATGCGAAAAACGTTTTAAAACAAAAACGTGAAGAATTAACACAAAAGGTTGCAGAAGCTACAACTGCGAAACAAACAGCAGATAAAGCTCTTACTGATTTCCCTTCGAAAGACGTATTAGACGCAAAGAAAACAGATGCAGAACAAGCAAACACAGATGCTCAAACTGCTCTAACAAATATTCAAGCAATGACAGAAGATACGATCTTTGCTCCTACAACAGATCTAAGCGCATATCCAGCAATCAAACAAGAAGTGGATAAACAAAAAGCAGCTACTACAAAAGCAACTGCTCTTAGTGCTAAGATTCAAACACAAAACACAAAGATTCAAGCTGTAAACCAAGACATTGCACAAAAAGAACAAGCTGAAACACAACAAAAGACAAAGCTTGATCAAGCAGAGCGCAACTATGATAACTATCATAAGGTTTACACAATGCTAGATGGTCAAAACGCAAAGGTTGAACCAACCAATACCGCAAAACCAACTCTAGCATTCCGTTCAGAAGCAGATATTAAAACATTTGTACGCGTATTAGTACGCCACAAGGATGGAACAGATTCTGAACTCGATGGTAAATACTACACCGTTAAACCAGGTAGTATCAAAGTTGAACTAAACAACAACTACCTACGTACATTAACACCTGGAACTTACACAATGACGATTGAATCTACAGACGGAAAAGCAGAAGCGAACTTCGAAATTCTAAAAGTAGAAAAAACCGTTGTTACTCAAGTAAAACCAACAACTACAACAAAAGTAGTAAACCCAACAAATTCCCAGAAAACACATGTACAACCTCATGAAGCACCAAATGGCTTCGTATGGAATGCTACAAGTGGAGCCTTCGACTTAAAACCAGGCTACAAGTGGAATGACACAACAAAACAAGCAGAACGCATCTCTAACACAATCGTTCCAAGAACAAGTGATGACCTTCATGTAAAACTATATGTAGGCATCCTAATCGTAGCGCTTGCGGCAATCGGTGCAACTGCATACAAACTTCACAAGAAATAGCATTCTATAGGTCGAAAGCAAACCTTTCGGCCTTTTTTATGCATTTGTAACACGCATTTAACACCAACCACATACACCACCAAAGAAACCACAAACCCTATTGACGAACCACTTTTACCTAGCTACCTTAATTCTGAAAGGAATCAAAAGGTCATCTTATGCAACAAACAACCAAAAAAGGCTTCACCCTAGCCGAACTACTCATCGTCGTAGCCATCATCCTAATACTTACCGCCATCACCATCCCTATTCTTCATGAAAACAAGTTAAAAGCCATCAATGCCACCAACAAAGCCAATATCAAAATTGCTCGTGACGCCATCACAGTTGTCGGTCTTGAAGGCAAAGTTAACCAAGCCCCAAAAATCCACGTTGATAATAATCAAGATGAAATCATCTGGTATGACGTCAAAGCAGGAAACCTCAAACAACTACGTCATGACGCCTTTGGTAACCCAGAGACTGGTTGTAATAATTGGGACTGGATCAAAAAAGACGGTATCTACCAATACATCCTTGTGTACTACTATGAGGAAAACGGAGAAATCATCGTTAAATCAAAACCTTTCATAGATGACAAAGGTGATGTCGTATTTGGTTTAGGAGAAAACGGAACACCAAGATCGAAACTTGCCAATAACGCTCATAATAATTGGTACAACCCAGAACACGAAAACAAAATGAACGTGCATCCAGAATATTCCATGGACAATGACAAACTTCGTATGTTCCACAATACAAAACCATATCCTGTTAAAATCATCGAATGACCTATGCATTCCATCTTGATAAGAGTACAATAGAACGGATTAACGAAAGGACAAATCCATGAATCTTATCAAAGAAATGCTCGTATTCATCGCCCTATTATGGGTGGGTACCATACTTAACACATACATCCCTCTACCAATCCCAGCTACCATCTATGGCATGGTTATGCTTTTTGTATTACTACTTACAAAAACAATCAAAGTCGAACAAATCAAAACCACCACAAACGGTCTTTTAAACATCCTAGCCTTCCTCTTTGTACCAAGTGGCGTATCCTTAATTGAACACTACCACCTCATCCAAGGAAACGTACTCGCTATCCTAACTTCCCTCATCCTAAGTCTTTTCTTAACCGTATTTGTTACCGGACACGTCGTGCAATACATCAATCAGAAAGGACAACAAGCAAATGACAAATAATCCATTCTTCGGCATTGTCCTATCCATTTCCACATACCTACTCGGACAACAAATTGCCAAACGTTATAAATCCCCATTCTTAAATCCCTTACTCATATCCATTCTCCTCAGTATTACCACCTTACAACTTTTCCACATCCCACTGGAACACTATCTAAAAGGTGGACAATACATCACCTTCCTAATTGCACCAGCAACCGTAGCCCTCATCGTACCACTGTACGAACAACTAGACATCCTCAAAGCAAACCTCAAAGCCATCCTCTTAGGCATCCTAGCTGGGACAATCACTTCACTTCTTTCCATGGTCTTCTTTGTAAAACTCTTCCACCTAGAAAAAAGCGTATCCATTTCAATTATCCCAAAAGCCATCACCACCGCCATTGGCATGGACCTATCCGCCCAATTCGGAGGCATCCCAGCCATTTCAGCAGCCATTATTATCATTACTGGTATCTTAGGTGCAATCCTTGCCCCACCATTTATGAAGCTAACTAAAATCCATGATCCAATCGCAGTAGGTGTAAGCCTAGGTACCGCAAGCCATGCCGTAGGAACATCACGCGCAAGAGAACTCGGCGATATTCAAGGAGCCATGGCAGGCCTATGTATTGGCATAGCCGGTATCTTCACCGCCATCCTACTCCCATTTGTATTAAAACTACTCTAACACCTATTCGTAGGTGTTTTTTTCATAAAAAAAGAACAGAACAAAGTCCTATTCTTCTTTCAAATCCGGTTTATACACACAAGTCTCTAAGCCAAATACCTTCGCTGATGATTGACCTGGCTCTAATCCCATCAATGTATGTTCAAACATATCCGCTCTTGAATCAATCAAATCAATCGTATGTAACAAATACGCCTCAAAGATACTCGGAACCTTCACAGCCCCATACTCAAGTTTCCCATGATGCGCTAACAACATATGTTGTAACAACAATTTCTTCTCTTTGAAATCACCACTACAACTACCATCACCATTCATTCTAGCAATATAATTCGCACCCATATAAATATGACCTAACAAGTTTCCATACTTCGAATACTCTTCCACCAAACCATTGCTGTTAAGATCAAACTCATACACCTTACCAATATCATGACAAAGCGTACCAGCCAACAACAAATCCTTATTCGCATTCGTATACACACTCGCTAAAGCTAAAGCAGCCTTAGACATACGATACGTATGGTACAACAACCCATACAAGTAATCATGATGCATCGTCTTACCAGCAGGAATATTTGTAAACAAACTCATCAAGCCTTCGTTTTGATAAATCTCATTCACCATATACCTATAGTCAACATCTTCAATGCCATCAATCATAGCCTGAATCTCATAAATCATAAATTCCTTGGACAAAGGTGCAGTTTCAATCAACTGAGACAAATCATCCACATCCTCTTTACTCACGGACTCAATCGACTCAAAGTTCGCCTGTGGTTTATCATTATACGTTCCCACACGGAAGTAGGCCTTCACAAACCCATTTTCCATCCACTCTTCCACATCAATATCCCGCAAATCAAAAATCGTACCAGCAATCGACCCCGTCTTATCCCCTAACGTAATCCGAATATACTCATCTCCCTTTTTTGACGTAGCAACACGCAACTCCTTAATCACAAAATAGCCATCAACGATATCATTTTCCACAACATGAATTAGTTCTTTCTGCTCCATACAAACCTTCTTTCTTAATCCATTATACACGAAAAAATGCACCTCTTTATCCATCAGCATATGCAAAACAGTAAAAAACAAAACACCAAATATCAAATGTCTTAGAACCAAATGCATAATGCCAAATCACCGAACAAAATAATGCCAAATAACCGAATGAAATCACGCCAAATAACCGAACAAAATCACGCCAAATAACCGAAAAATGATTTACAATAAGCAAAAACACCTTAATAATAGGTTTATAGAACGGTATTAAAATAGAGGAGGTGAATTTTTTACCATGGATAAGTATAAGAAAAGAGTAGCTGATAAGCTTCTAGAAAGAAAATTAAAAAGTGCAGGCGCTGTCCTAATTGAAGGTCCAAAATGGTGCGGAAAGACTACAACTGCCGAAAAGATGGCACAAAGTATCCTATACATGGATGAACCTGAAAATAAAGTTCAGAACATCAAAATGGCTGAAATCAAGCCTTCCGTATTGCTATCGGGCAGTAAACCAAGACTGATTGATGAATGGCAATTAGCTCCAACCTTATGGGATAGCATAAGATTTTCAATCGATCATGGTGATGGGGAAGGGAGTTATATCCTCACTGGATCATCAATCCCAGCAGATCTTTCAAAAGCAGAACATTCTGGTACAGGACGCTTTGCTAGAATTCGGATGCGCCCGATGTCCTTATTTGAATCTGGAGAATCCAATGGAGAGGTGTCTCTCAGAACTCTATTTGACGAAACAGACGAGAATCCATTCGCTTCTGTTAATGAATTAGATATCGAAGATTTAGCTTATCTTGTTTGCCGGGGCGGATGGCCTAGAGCGGTTTTGCAGAAGGATAGAGAAGTTGCGTTAAATCAGGCACGTAACTACTATGAATCTTTTGTGAAAAATGATATTTCAAGAGTCGATGGTATAAATAGAAATGAGCAAAGAGTAAGACTACTAATGCGTTCCTACGCAAGAAATCAAGGAACTCAAGTAAGCAATGCAGCACTTAAGAAAGACATGTATGCGAACGATTCTTCCACTCTTGATCAAGATACAATCCTTTCCTATATAAACGCCTTGAAAAACATTTTTGTAATTGAGGATCTACCAGCATGGATTCCAAATTTATAAACAAAAACTGTCATAAGAACATCCGACACAAGATATTTCATCGACCCCTCCATCGCTGCTTCGGCATTGGGAATTTATCCTAAAGACTTAATCAATGACTTAAATACATTTGGTCTTATGTTTGAAGCTATGTGTATTAGAGATCTTCGCGTTTATGCTGATGCACTCGGGGGACAACTTTACCACTACAGGGATAAAAGCGGCCTTGAATGTGATGCGGTCCTACACTTGAATAATGGTGATTACGGTCTAATAGAGATTAAAATCGGTGGAGACACTGCGATAGAGTACGGTGCTGAAACACTTAAAGTTCTTGCCAACACCATTGATACTACTAGAATGCACGCTCCTTCGTTTCTCATGGTACTAACTGGAACCAGTAACTATGCTTATAAACGACAAGATGGAGTGTATGTCGTTCCTATTGGTTGTTTAAGAGACTAATCATTACATGAACGTAATTTTTCAATAACACTTGTAAATAGTATATATACCTAAAACTTGATTAATAAGAATGTTTACTTTATCTCGTGTAACTTTCTTGATGATTGATAAATTACTATAATTTGAACCGAAATCAAACATATAAAAAATGCCTCTGTTATCATATTTCAGAGCATTTTTTGTGTTTTCATCTGTCAAACTTTTTTGATAATAACTCATCCACGTTAGACACGGAAAGCTATATCTTGTAGCACACCAACAGCATGCCAAATTACCGAACGAAATCGCATCGTTTACTAGAAAAGAAAACATTACTACAAATTGAAACGAAAAGAAACCTTTAAGAAACGGCTCTGTTATCGCATTTTAAACCACTTTTTGTGTTTTCATCTGTCAAACATTTCTGATACAAAAAAGCCTTCCATGTTAGACACGGAAAGCTTTTAATATTACGCTTCTAAGTTAACTTGAGAATCCTTAGCGAATACATGAACAACATCTCCACCAAATGTGAATTGAATGTTCTGACCAATTT
>JAHHRC010000248.1 GCA_020026035.1 Erysipelotrichaceae bacterium
GTAAACAACAACTCAAGATTCAATAAGCTCACCGGTTGTTCAAAGGTATAGGTTATCTTTTGAACCTGGTTATTAATCTGTTCTTGTGTTTGCGTTGTTTGAATTGGATGATAGTCAGGTTCTTTATCATTTTTGTAGGTAAACGCAACGGATTCCGGTAATTGTGAAGCAAATGTATCAATGTAGTAGTACACATCTACACTACCAACCGTATTTAACGTTGCCCATTCTAAGTTCAATGAGTTCTGTCTTTGGTCTGCTTGTGCAGCTTTGAAGTTACTCCATACATTTGGATTATCACCACCACCTTGGTTACTTAGGTGTTCCGTTCGGTTTCCATCGTTAATTGCAGATAAGGTATCAGATTGTTTGGAAGCTTCAATACTTTGGGATAGAGCATTTGTATTACGAGCAATATTTCCACCCTTTGTTGTATTGACTTCTAAACAACGAACGGTATTTGTAATTGGTAATTCTTGATCAAATACACGCATTGTACCAGTCACAACCAACTGTTCACCTTCATGCAAGGTTGATGTGTTATATGCATTCCAAGTGACTGGGAAGGTATTCTTTGATTTCTTTCCGCCACTGAAGATTGCATAGCCATAAGGTTCAAGTTGTTTTGTCTCACCTTGACGGCAAACACTTGATTGATTCAAAGCAGTTAAGGCAGTACTTACAACAAGCACATTGACATGACATGGAATATTCACATCTTGAATTGTTCCATTCACGCTGAAGGATCCATCCTTCGCAACTTTCGTCGCTAAGTCACTTGTATCAAATGTGACATTGTGTTCTTCGTGTGATCCATCGGAGTAGAACACCTTCGCTTTTGCAGGAAGTGTTGGAACGGTGTTTTGTTTTACCATGATGGTCTTTGCCATTTCGTATCCAGTGACTTGTTTTTCACTTGCAACTTCGGCAACGTTTAAGGTAACACTTGTACCTTCTAGACCTTCACTTGAAATATCAACACGAATTTCACCAGCTGACTTCGTAGCTTGAACAATTGCCAAAACCTTACCATTGTATGCATTTCGATGATTTGCACTAAATGGTGTATGGTCTGCTTGTTCACCATTGTCCATCGCTCTTAGTCTTCCGTTTTCACTTACATTTACAACAACGTTGTTGTTTGCATAAGAAACGAAGTTATCATGTTCGTCTAATACATCAATTGTGATATAGGACAAATCATGATCATTTGCCTTCAAGTTCTTCTTATTTACTTTCGCAACAAGTTTTGCCGGAGCGCCACTTGTTACAACGGTAGAACGTCCAACGGTATCATCAATCTTATGCCCTTCAAGGTCATACGCTTCCGCTACAAGTTTACCAGGACGGAATTGTACCGACTTTTTGAGGTATAGGTTTTCATGTGCTACATTCGACTTTCCTTCACCTTCATATAGTTGGTATTCAAATCCACCAGTTG
>JAHHRC010000249.1 GCA_020026035.1 Erysipelotrichaceae bacterium
ATGATTTAGGAATCGCCGGATTCACCATGATGGTACCAGTATTAAGCGCCTATATTGCCTATGCCATCGGTGGAAAACCAGCCCTAGCACCAGGTTTCATCCTTGGCTATGCTTGCAATAATCCAATCGGAGCAGATCAATTATCCACAGGCTTCTTAGGCTCTATGGTACTTGGCTTCCTTGTTGGTTACTTTGTAAAATGGGTTAAGAAATGGAAAGTTCCATCTGTGATGCAATCCATTATGCCAACTATGGTCGTACCACTCTTGACTGTACTTGTTGTTGGATTATTCTACATCTACATTCTAATTTATCCACTCAACTGGTTCGTAGCCATGATGGTCGCACTTCTAAATAGCCTAAACGGTGTCGGCGTAGTCGCACTTGGTGTAGGAATCGGACTTCTAGCAGCTCTTGATATGGGTGGACCATGTTCCAAAGCCGCTACCGCCTTCACACTTGCCTTAATGGCAGAAGGCATCAACGGTCCAAACGGCGCCTTCCGTCTATGTTGTGCTGTACCTCCACTTGGAATGGCAATTTCATCCTTGCTAATTTCTCGTAACAAATACACCGAAGAAGAAAAGAAATTCGGAATCTCCGCACTCTTCCTATCAACCGCTGGAATCACCGAAGGAACCATTCCATTCTTTGGAAAAGATCCAAAACGTGTACTCGTATCCATTAGTATTGGTACCGCAGTTGCAGGTGCACTTGGTATGTACCACGGTGTTGAATCCATCGTTGCCTTCGGTGGAATCGTAGCTATCGGTGGTGTCACCGTAGGAAAGCTATGGTATGTTGTAGACATGCTCGTTGGTGGATTGATCATCGCCTTGATCCTCCACTTCTGGAAACCAAATCTTGAACAATAACAAACCTACCACTCAAACAATTGAGTGGTATTTTTTCATGCAAAAAGACAACCTAGTTTCCTAGATTGTCCTTTACACACGCAAGAATTAAACCGCGATACGAATCAAACACCTGACCACCACCTTGGGCCACAAGCTTCGATCCTCCACCTCGTAATCCATACGCTTTACTTAACGCTTTAAAACAAGCACCGCAATCAAAGTCTTCGACATCTTTACTCTTGGAAATCACAAGCGATAATCGCTCTTTCTCAACATGCATGCCAACCCCAATCAAACCACTACGATTCGTATATTGCACTAGCAAGTACTTCATATCTTCAATGGTAAGAGATGGATCATCGACCACAATCACATTGCCTTCTAGTTCATTCAAATTCTTTTCCACAAGCAACTCTAAATACTGACTACGATAGAAATCACTTGTCTTTGTAAGCGAGCGAACCTTATTTCGCAATTGTTCAATCCCTGTTTCAATTTCCTCAAACGGCGTTCCAACATTCGTACCAATCGCATCCAACAAATCATATTCTTTATGACTTTGTCGAATCAAGAAATCAC
>JAHHRC010000250.1 GCA_020026035.1 Erysipelotrichaceae bacterium
ATGATTTAGGAATCGCCGGATTCACCATGATGGTACCAGTATTAAGCGCCTATATCGCCTATGCCATCGGTGGAAAACCAGCCCTAGCTCCAGGCTTCATCCTTGGTTATGCTTGTAACAATCCAATCGGAGCAGATCAATTATCCACAGGCTTCTTAGGCTCTATGGTCCTTGGTTTCTTAGTTGGTTACTTTGTAAAATGGGTTAAGAAGTGGAAAGTTCCATCAGTGATGCAATCCATTATGCCAACTATGGTCGTACCACTCTTGACTGTACTTGTCGTTGGACTATTCTACATCTACATTCTGATTTATCCACTCAACTGGTTCGTAGCCATGATGGTCGCACTTCTAAATAGCCTAAACGGTGTCGGCGTAGTCGCACTTGGTGTAGGAATCGGACTTCTAGCAGCTCTTGATATGGGTGGACCATGTTCCAAAGCCGCTACCGCCTTCACACTTGCCTTAATGGCAGAAGGCATCAACGGTCCAAACGGCGCCTTCCGTCTATGTTGTGCTGTACCTCCACTTGGAATGGCAATTTCATCCTTGCTAATTTCTCGTAACAAATACACCGAAGAAGAAAAGAAATTCGGAATCTCCGCACTCTTCCTATCAACCGCTGGAATCACCGAAGGAACCATTCCATTCTTTGGAAAAGATCCAAAACGTGTACTCGTATCCATTAGTATTGGTACCGCAGTTGCAGGTGCACTTGGCATGTATCACGGTGTTGAATCCATCGTTGCCTTTGGTGGAATCGTAGCCATCGGTGGTGTCACTGTAGGAAAGCTATGGTATGTTGTAGACATGCTAGTGGGTGGATTGATCATCGCCTTGATCCTCCACTTCTGGAAACCAAATCTCGAACAATAAGATACCTACCACTCAAGCAATTGAGTGGTATTTTTTCATTTAAAAAGACAACCTAGTTTCCTAGATTGTCCTTTACACACGCAAGAATCAAATCACGATACGAATCAAACACCTGACCACCACCTTGGGCCACAAGCTTCGATCCACCACCGCGTAATCCATATGCTTTACTTAACGCTTTAAAACAAGCACCACAATCAAAGTCTTCGACATCTTTACTCTTGGAAATTACAAGCGATAACCGCTCATTCTCAACATGCATGCCAACACCAATCAAACCACTCCGATTGGTATATTGCACAAGCAAGTACTTCATATCTTCAATGGTAAGGGATGGATCATCGACCACAATCACATTGCCTTCTAATTCGTTCAAATTCTTTTCCACAAGCAACTCTAAATACTGACTTCGATAGAAATCACTTGTCTTTGTAAGCGAGCGAACCTTATTCCGCAATTGTTCAATCCCTGTTTCAATTTCCTCAAAAGGCGTTCCAACATTCGTTCCAATCGCATCCAACAAATCATATTCTTTATGACTTTGTCGAATCAAGAAATCAC
>JAHHRC010000251.1 GCA_020026035.1 Erysipelotrichaceae bacterium
ACAAATTGTCTTGTATTTGGTGTATGATTATTCGGTATCGGTTTAAAAGTCAGACGCTTTTGAATCAACATGATAAATATTGGAGGTATTTAAAATGTCTGTTATTGAAACACTAAAAGCGCAAGTAAAAGAAAAGATGCCTACGATTGTGTTCCCAGAAGGGGAAGACGAACGTGTTCTTACGGCTGCTGTTAAGCTAAACGAAGATAAGGTTCTTAAGCCTATCGTATTGGGTAAGTTAGCGGATATCGAAGCAGTTGCGAAGGCAAACAATTTAGAATTAAATGATTTGGTAATCATTGATCCTGAAACAGCAGAAGATTTTGATGAAATGGTAGTGAAGTTTGTTGAACGTAGAAACGGCAAAGCGGATGAAGAAAAGGCTCGTAAGCTTCTTGTTGATCCAAACTACTATGGATCAATGTTGGTTTATACAAAGAAGGCAGACGGAATGGTTTCCGGTGCTTGTCATACAACGGGTGACACAGTACGTCCTGCTTTACAAATTATTAAGACAAAGCCTGGCTTCAAGCGTACAAGTGGATGTATCTTGTTGCTAAGAGGGGATGAAAAGTACCTCATGGCTGACTGTGCCATTAACATTGAAGCAGATGCAGATACACTTGCTGAAATCGCTGTTGTGTCCAATGAATCTGCGAAGCTATTTGGAATTGATCCAAAGCTAGCGATGCTTTCCTTCTCTTCTAAGGGTTCTGCTAAGCACGAAGTTGTTGATAAGGTAGCAAATGCAGTTGTTAAGGCAAAGGAAATGAATCCGGATATGGTAATTGATGGTGAACTTCAATTCGATGCAGCATTCGTTCCAGAAGTTGCGAAGAAGAAGGCTCCTGAATCAGATGTTGCAGGGCATGCAAATGTATTCATCTTCCCATCTCTAGAAGCTGGTAACATCGGTTACAAGATTGCGCAAAGATTTGGTGGATTCGAAGCAGTTGGACCAATCCTACAAGGTCTAAATAGTCCAGTAAATGACTTGTCTCGTGGATGTAACGCAGATGAAGTGTACTCCCTTGCAATCATTACAGCTGCACAAGCAGTTCTATAATCAATTAGGTCACGAAAGTGGCCTTTTTCTTTTGAAAGGACAAAGGAAAAGACAGCTGCGGCTGTCTTTTATGTCTATAGAAACCAATTCAGTGGTAGGTAGAAGGTGTAGGGGGCAGTGAAGATGGCAAGTGCGAGGGATAGGTTGTGTTGTTGGTGTTTTGGTAGATGTTTGAATACGAATTTTTTGTTGAATAGGTAAATCATAATACCGGACACAAGTATGGCAAGTGTTACTAGAAGGAAGGATGGAAGGCTTTTGCAAGGACTTGTGTAGATGTAATCCGAGGTTGTTTCATTTGGTGCGTGCATTGCGATCATAAATAAGAGTAAGGCACCGATGAAGTCACTTAGAAAGCCAAAGAGCCA
>JAHHRC010000252.1 GCA_020026035.1 Erysipelotrichaceae bacterium
GTGATGTTGTCTTAGATTACATTAACCAAGCCGATGACATCTTAATTCGCTTTGGAGCATGTGTGGAACGCTATCATCCAAATGATGAACTCAAGGTACAATGTCTTCAACATGATCTTCATATGCAACAAGGGGAAGTGAAGCACTTAGGAACCGATGCAAACTATGGGACTATGCTTGCCTTGATTCAAGACTTAGAAACCTATATTACGATTCGTACCATGGCTACAGTGATTGACGTTGATAAGGATAGCCATGTGGTAACGTATCAAACAAAGAAGGAAACAGCTGAAGTTGTAGGTGACAAGATTGTCTTTGCGGTAGGACGCATTGGCAATCGGATGTTTGAGTCATGGTGTAGTAAAAACAAGATTGAACTTTACAATAATCAGGTGGACGTTGGGGTTCGTGTTGAGCTTCCGTATGAGGTTTGGCAACATTTCTCTAAGAAAATCTATGAGCCAAAGATTTACTACAAAGCAGGGCATTATGGCGATACGACAAGAATGTTCTGTTTCAATGAACGAGGCTATGTCGTTACGGAAAATAGTGATGGTGTATTAACGGTAAATGGACATTCTTACAAAGACAAGGCAAAACAATCCAAGAATTCTAACTTTGCCTTATTATGTTCTACATACTTTACAGAGCCATTTGATCAACCGGTCGAATATGCAAGATCTGTCGCATCCCTTGCCAATAAGATTAGTGGTGGAACTGTCCTTGTACAACGTCTTGGCGACTTAGAAGCTGGTAGAAGATCAACTGTATCAAGAATCAAGAATAGTTCTGTACAACCAACTCTTGATGCAATTCCTGGTGATTTATCGCTTTGTATGCCAAAACGACAATTGGATAATATCGTTGAGACATTACATGCCTTAGACAAGGTAGCACCAGGTACTGCAAACCAAGATACACTCTTGTATGGAGTAGAGTGTAAGTATTACTCGGCAAGACCAAAGTGTAAGGACTTTGAACTGGATGGTACAAAGGGTATTTATGCCATTGGCGATGGGGCAGGCTTTACAAGAAGTCTATCGCAAGCTGCAGCGAATGGGTTGATTGTTGGGGATCTTATTTCAAAGAAATAGAAAACAACGTGGATATAGGTTACAATGTGACCTATATCTTTTTTGGAGGAATTTGTATGCATATTTTAGAATCGTTTTGTAAGGGGAAGTTTGATCAAGAAGAATTAAACGAAGATGCGCTTTTTATCAGTAAAGACTTTGTGGCAGTCATTGATGGTGTTACAAGTAAGTCAAATCGTTTGTATGATGGAAAAAAGAGTGGCAAAGTCGCATCAGAACTTATTCGCTTGATCTTTGAAGACATTCCTTATGATATGAATGGAATGGAAATATTAGAATTGATTAACGGCGTCATTGCTGGATTTGTAGAAGACAATGAAGCAAGTGGGAATGAAAT
>JAHHRC010000253.1 GCA_020026035.1 Erysipelotrichaceae bacterium
GAAATCGTTGTCGCAAGTGTTGCGTCTTTCATATACAAGGCAAGTTCTTCTAATTCGTTTGTTATGAGTGGTTCTTCATCGAGTATGTCTTCAATGGGTTTTAAGGCATAGCCATATTCTTGTTTGTAATCCGCCATAGAACCAGCATAAAAAACACTTTGGTGCACAAAGCCTACAAGGTGCTGATTATGAAAGTTTAAAACGACCCTTACTCCTTTTTCAATTGGTGCATCATGCATATAGGAAAAGGTTTGATCTAAGCTACGAATTGGATGTTCAACCCAACAATGAATTACATACATAAAAACAACTCCAGTCTTATCTATTCTACTCTACAAAAGCAGGATTAGGAAATCTTTGGTATAATTACTTCCAAAAGAAAGTGAGACAATGATATGTACAACCGTAAATATAGATTAGGTTTGATTGGTTTAGGAAAAATGGGCTTAGCCATTGCCCGTGGAGCTGTTGTGACAGATTATCTAGAACGCCATGAAGTATGCGTCTTTGATGTTCGTGACAACATTGCAAGTATTTGTAAGGAAGAAAGCTTTGCCTTAATGGGATCCGTTAAGGAAGTTGCTCAAAATGCCGATATCGTACTATTGGCCGTGCGTCCTCAAGATTTAGATGGTGTACTGGAAGAATTGAAAGGTGAAAAGATTGAATGTATTCTTTCCATCGTAACAGGTCTATCCATCGCAAAGATTCAAGAAGAACTCAATGATGTACCAGTCATTCGTGGAATGCCAAACACCCCACTACAAATCAAAGAAGGCGCTACTGCCCTTTGTATGAGTGGTAATTGTTGTGCGGATGATTATGACTTTGTATACAAACTCTTCGCATCGATGGGAGAAACACGTACAATTCGTGAAGACCAAATGAATGACATCATCGTTGTGCATGGTTCTACCCCTGCTTACTTCTATTACTTCATTGAATGCTTAATGGAAGACGCAAAAAGCCGTGGCATTGATGAAGATGTCGCAAGAGCCCTTCTTGTTCAAACCATGATTGGATCGGGCGAGCTCTTACTCAAAGATCGTAACAAGCCAATTCAAGACTACATTGAAGAAGTATGTTCTAAGGGTGGTGCAACGTATGAAGCCATTGAAGTCATGCGCCATAGTAACCTTCAAGACATCTTCCATGAAGCAAGTGATGCATGTATCAAACGTGCCGAAGAAATGAGCAAATAGTAAAAAAATCCTCGCTTTGAGGATTTTCTTTTACCTTGTTTCTAACTTAAAGTCTTTTGCGCCATGCTTGCACCAAGGACAAACAAAGTCTTCCGGTAAATCTGCACCATCGTACACATAGCCACAAATCTGGCACACCCAAACCTTCTTGCCTTCTTTTTCGGCAGCTTTTGGTTTTGGTTTGATGTTTGCATGGTAATACGCATAGGTAACCGATGGAACATC
>JAHHRC010000254.1 GCA_020026035.1 Erysipelotrichaceae bacterium
ACACTTGTCGCAATGCTTTGTATGTATGCCGAAGTATTAAGTGGTCATCAAGCGGCTTTAATGGCTCCAACCGAAATCCTAGCGCGACAACACTATCAAGAAGTATGCAAGTACTTAGAACCGTTAGGTGTTCGTTGTGGGTTGTTGTTTAGTGGTTTAGCGACGAGTGATAAAAATGAAGTCTTACAAGGCATTCAAGATGGAACGATTGATGTCGTCGTTGGAACACAGAGTTTAATTCAAGAGGGCGTGAGCTTTTATGATTTAGGCATGGTTGTGGCCGATGAGCAACATCGTTTTGGGGTTGCTCAACGACAAGCCATCCGTGACAAAGGAAAGGGCGTTGATTTTATTTTAATGAGTGCAACCCCAATTCCTAGAACCCTAGCGACGACCTTATATGGCGATATGGAAGTATCGACGATTAAGACTATGCCAAAAGGAAGAAAGATGGTTCAAACCGTTTTGATTCATGAAAATAGCTTCCGATCGGTCTTGCCACAAATTGAATCGTTATTAGAACATGGCAAACAATTGTACGTTGTTTGTGCAGCGGTGGAATACAATGAAGAATACCCAGCAAGGAATGTGAATGATGTGGCGCATAATTTGTCGGTATACTTTAAAGACAAGTATCAAGTAGGGATCTTACATGGCAAAATGTCCACCGATGAGAAACAACAAATCATGAAAGACTTTAATGACAATAAGATTCAAATCTTAGTAACGACTACCGTTGTAGAAGTGGGTATGAATGTTGTGAATGCGACAGGTATGATTATTTACAATGCCGAACGCTTTGGTCTATCGCAATTGCATCAATTGCGTGGCCGTGTACAACGTGGGTCTGAGATGGGTCGTTGTTATGTATTGAGTGATACAAAAGATGAAATGTCTTTAAATCGCTTAGAAGTGCTTGCAAAGACAAGTGATGGCTTCCTAATTTCATATGAGGACTTACGTTTACGTGGTCCTGGTGATATACTTGGTACAAGACAATCTGGGGCAATGGATTTTGTTTTGGGGAATCTTGTAGAAGATACCGATATCATCGAAACCGCAAGAAAAGACGCAATCGATATCATAAATGATCTAGACAATCCGGATTACGAATTGTTACTAGAGACAGTTCGTAAGGAACTTGAAAAGAATAGTTAGGAGACAACATGGACGTTTTTGAATGGCTCAGTGAGCGGGGAATTACAGTAACAGATAAAGAAAGAATGTTAGAGGCGTTTACGCATTCATCCTATGCCAATGAGCATACGAATGTACGTGATAATGAACGTTTAGAGTTTATGGGCGATGCCGTTTTACAACTTTGGAGTAGTTCACATATCTTTGCCTTAGAACCAAAGTTAAGTGAAGGACATATGACACGCTTAAGAGCGCAGGTGGTCTGTGAAAAGGCACTTGCCGAGTATGC
>JAHHRC010000255.1 GCA_020026035.1 Erysipelotrichaceae bacterium
GATTATGAAAGACTTGAAAACGATTCGTAATGAAGTGCTGTTTGAGATTTTTTATGTCCTTAGTTCTTCTCTTCCAATCTTCATTGTGAATATCCTATATTACAAGTCAAAAGGTCTGAACTTTAAAGAGATTATGTTGTTACAGGCGATTAGTTCCTTTGTTGTTGTGATGCTTGAGGTTCCTTCGGGAATACTTGCAGATTTATATAGTCGTAAGAAGATCATGGTTGTTGGTCTTTTGTGTTCGTTGTTTGATTTGTTGTTTATTCTGTTCTTTCAAACGTTTCCTTACTTTGTAGTAGCATCCATTCTTGGTGGTATTTCAGAAGCATTTCTATCTGGTTCGGAAACGGCTATGATTTATGATCATTTCAAACAAAACGGAAAAGAAGAGGCGTTTGAGGATTACTTTGCGTCGATTAGTAGTAAGAACTTTATCATGTTTTCAATTTCGACTTTGCTTGGTGGTAGCTTGTTTGCGTATCGTCCTGATTTGGTTGTTTGGATTAGTATCTTGTTTCAAGGAGTTGCCTTGTGTTGTGTGATTCTATTTCAAGAACGGTTTGAACGGGATTCAAGTAAGTGCGTAAATATCAAAGATACTGTAATTCAGCATTTCAAGATTCTAAAGAGGAAAGAGTTGTTGTCGATTGTGATGTTGTTTTTGATTATGACGCTTACGATTGCAACACTAAATCAATTGACACAGGAATACTTAGTAGAAATACACTTTGACTTGAAGTACTTAGGAATCTTATTCTTCGCTTTCAATGTGATTTCTGCCTTAGGGTCAAAGTATCATTTGGTTACGAAGAGAATTGGTGTGAATGGTGTCTTATTGTTGTTTGCAAGTATCTTAGTATCTCTTTCGTTTGTGTATCATGTTGGAGCTCTCGCCATCTTAATTGTGGCTCGTTTCTTTTCATCTGGAGTATGGCCTTCTTTGACGTTTGAATTCAACAAGTTAATTGAAAGTGAAGATCGAGCGAGTATTATCTCGTATAAGAATCTTTTGATTTCGATTGCGTTTGTAATCGTAGATCCACTTACGGGTGTATTGATTGATTTGAAGAGTGTACATTACGTGTACTTTGTATTTGGTATGGTATTGCTTGTGTATTTTGTAAAAAGATTGATTACATGTAAGCAGTAGAGATGAGAAGTCTTTGTTGCTAGAATGATAGTGGGGAAGGGGATGCTGCATGAATAAGAAACAAATGATCTTAAGAGGAATTCCACTTGTAGTAGCTTTAGCTGGTTTATTCATTTTGTTTGACTTGTTCTTTATTCATCGTTCTGAATACTACAATACCTATGATTCTATCTTCTTATGTAGTGTTGTTGCACCATTGATTCAAGTACTTGTTACATTAAGAGGGAAGAAAGATTCAAAGTTAAAGGTATTCGAAGAAGGGCTGATTGTT
>JAHHRC010000256.1 GCA_020026035.1 Erysipelotrichaceae bacterium
GTAACTGGTGAATTTTCAATGACAGAATTGGTTAAGTTTTGCTTGACACTAACAGTAGAACTTTTTAAGTGTGAAATGTCTTCTATAATGAACCAAACCTACATACTCCGCTGTAGAATTTTTCCATGCCCAGTACAATGCTGTTAGTTCACAATAGCTGCCATTTTTATATGAAATATTTTCGTCTTCGCTGTCCAAAATATATCCACTATTTTTAAATTCATTTATTTCATTGTCATCTTTGAGAGTTGCGCCTACACATATTGGTTTATACATCGACTGCGGTGGGACCTCATATAACTTGTGCGTTGCAACAAATATTTCAATATCATTTCGCTCCATAAAATATCATTCACCTCGCTCCATCTTTTCCTGCTACTGTTCTAAATGTCTTAATCCATATCTGAATATCCAACCACATAGACCAGTTATTTATGTAGTAATCATCAAAGTACAACCTATGCTGGAATGTCGTATCACTTCTTCCATGCGTTTGCCACATACCAGTAATACCCGGCTTACATTGCACTATGACATCATACATATCATTCATATCTTGTCTTTCTCTAGGCAAATAAGGTCTAGGTCCTATTAAACTCATATCCCCCTTAAAGACATTCAATAACTGTGGTAATTCATCTAAGCTACTAGAACGCAACTTATTCCCTACCTTTGTAATCCGAGGATCATTCATTAACTTCTTATTCGTTAAATACTCCTCTTTCACAAGTGGATCTTCTTCCATCATCTTCTCTAACACTTCATCCGCATTCATCACCATGGAACGGTACTTATATAACTTAAATTCCTTCCCATCTTTCCCAATCCGATTTTGTGTATAGATAATAGGTCCATGATCCCCTTCTTTTAAATACGCAAGCTTCACATATACATTCGTAAACAACAATAAGACCATACCAACAAGTCCACCAATGATATCCACCACTCGCTTCATAAACAACACAAAGTGTTCATGCTTCAAAGACCCTTGACTCGCAGATACTAATACCTGTCCATCAAAGTCTTCTGTCTTTGTCTGATACGTAATAAATCCTGTTTGTCTTGGTGTCTTCTTAATCACATCCACACGATTCCGGAACATGTTATAGACAATACGCATTTGTTCCTGGTTAGCCGAAGGAATAGCCAAGATGACTTCATCAATCTCATTTGCATCCAAGAACGAATGCAACTCATCAAACGCTATCAATTCCTTACTCAACGAACAAACCTTCTGTTCATATTCCCCTAACACCTTCGAACCATTCAAATTCACAAAGCCAACAACTTCTGACAATGCAAACCGATTCTCTTGGTACGTTTGATCCAAACGCTGCGCATGATCACCCGTTCCAACCACCAAAACCTTCTGAACACAATCCTTCCTCAACA
>JAHHRC010000257.1 GCA_020026035.1 Erysipelotrichaceae bacterium
TTGTAATTTGTTCCATCATTTCTTCAATGCTAAAGTATTGCGAACTATAGACATCCACCATCGATTTCTTGCGATTCAAACTACCATCACGGTTCACTTTGTAGCGATTATCACGTTCATATTTGCGAATGCGACTTGGATCTCTTTCTAAAATCCATTTCGTACTTTCATAAAAACAATATCGAGAATTCATCCGGTAATGACTATAGGTCGCTTCATTGCCTAAAGAATAAATAATAACACAAGGATGATTCTTATCCCGTTCTACCATGTTTTTGGTTCGTTGCATGACCGATTCTTTAAAGATTGATCGACCACTTGGAATCGCCGTTGGTTCAAAGGCTCCTTTATGTGATTCAATATTTACTTCATCACAAATCAAAAGCCCTAATTCATCGGCATAATCATACATCCGGATATTATTTGGATAATGACTTGTACGTATTGCATTGATGTTATGTTGTTTTAATAAGATCAAATCTTCTTCGATTTCTTCTTTTGTTAAAGCTCGTCCATTGTCAAACGATGCTTCATGACGATTAATGCCACGTATCATTAATTTTTTACCATTTAATTGCATCTGGTGTTGCTTTTCTTCATTAATGACTACATTTTCAATTCTACGGAAGCCAACTCTTTGACAAACTGTTTCTACGACTTCACTTTCTTCATTTACTAATTCAAGAACACAACGATACAAGTTGGGTACTTCATCACTCCATAGCTTTGGTTCAACAACAGGAAGTTGAACAGTTACTCTCTTCCCCTCATTTTTACAACCCTTCATTGTTGGAAGGTTAATACCTTCCGTTTCCACTTCACTGATACATACATCGTGTTCATCAAACAAACTCGCTTTGATCGTTACGTTTTGTTTGTTTGCAGTATTTCTAAGATCAACGTCAATGTCTACTACCCCCTCATCGAACGTATCGTTCAAACTTGGTTTTACAAAGAAGTCACGAATTTCAATCTGATCTTTGCATTGTAAATAGACATCCCTAAAAATACCCGATAAGCGAATAAAGTCTTGGTTTTCTAAGTACGACCCTGTTGACCAACGATACACTTGTACAGCCATCGTATTCACTTCTCCAACTGGATTTAAATACTTCGTAATATTAAATTCATCTACGGTATACGAATCTTCCCCATAGCCAACAAATTGTCCGTTCACGTACAAATAAAACGCAGACTCTACTCCTTGAAACGACACAAAGATTTCTTTGTCTTGCCAAGATTCATCAATCGTAAATTCTTTTTGGAAATGACTCACGCCATTGACAACCGTTGGAGCTATTGGGTGTTTTCCAATGGTTTCATAATCCACTTCTTCAAAGTTTCCCCATGGATAGTTGTAGTTTG
>JAHHRC010000026.1 GCA_020026035.1 Erysipelotrichaceae bacterium
CGATTTCAAGGTTGAAGTCTTGTACTGCAAGAACTCCTTCTTCTGTTACTTTAAGATTTGTTTTCTTCTTCTTTGAATTCGTGTTTGGATACACCTTTTCAATATGTTTAAGACTTACTGTAGACATTCTAAAACCTCACTTTCTTCCTTTTTCGTTTCCATCGCTTCAAAACGACCATACAACTGCGTCAAGTCACCTAACTTCTTCGCAACCTTTTTCGTAAGCGCCTTACCATCCATCCGCCACGTCCAATTATCACTCGATGTCGATGGAATATTCATCCGCGCTTCACTTCCAAGCCCAAGCACATCCTGCATCTGCAAAATCGCAATCTTTGAAACCGACGACAACGCACCACGCATCATACCCCAATGGTATCCTTCTTCTTCACTCAAGCGTAAATACGCAATCGCCATCTCTTTTGCCTGTTTTGGAGCCGTTTCAAACCAACCAAGAATCGTATCATTATCATGCGTACCAGCATACACAATCGAATTACTTGTATACATATGTGGCAAATACCCACTTCCCGTATCCCGAGAATCAAAGGCAAACTGCAACACCTTCATCCCTGGATACCCAGTCTTTTCCACCATATCCAATACATCCTGCGTCAAGAATCCAAGATCTTCGGCAATAATATTCAATGACCCTAAACTCTTCTCAAGCGATGTAAACAACGCAATACCAGGACCCTTCTTCCATTCACCGATCTTTGCATTCTTTGCTCCATAAGGAATGGCATAATAGCTTTCAAACCCACGGAAATGATCAATCCGTAACACATCCACCAACTTCATCTGATGGGCAACCCGTTTCTTCCACCAAGAGAAATCATCTTCTTCCATGTACTCCCAGTCAAATAATGGATTCCCCCACAACTGACCATCCTTCGCAAACCCATCCGGTGGACATCCGGCAACTTCAATCGGCTGGTGTTCCTCGTCCAATTGGAATTGTTCGGGATTTGCCCACATATCATGGGAATCACTCGACACATAAATAGGAACATCACCAATCAAAGAAATCCCAAGTCCATTCACATACGCCTTCAACGCCTTCCATTGCTTGAAAAACAAATACTGCATACGCATATAAAACTTCATTTCGTCACGAAGCTCTACCATCTTCTCTTGCATCAAAGCTTCATCTTTCAATTTCAGCTCTTCATCCCATTCAAGAAACGCCTTCCCACCTTGTTCATCCTTAATCGCCATAAACAATGCATAATCATTTAGCCATTCTTGATTCTCTTTCAAAAATTCCAAATAATCATCCGGAAGAACCTGTTCCAAACGCGAACATGCAAGCCTCAATACAGCAAAGCGACTCTTATAAATCAACCCATAATCCACACAACTAGGATCACTACCCCAATCATGTCCAACTATCTCGTCTTGTGCCAACAACCCTTCTTTCACTAACTCATCTAAGTCAATCCAATAGGGATTTCCAGCATAGGAAGAAAATGACTGGTATGGCGAATCCCCATAGCCCGTAGGCCCAATTGGCAAGATCTGCCAATACCTTTGTTTTGCAAGAGATAGAAAATCTGCAAACTCTCTAGCACTCTTCCCCATCGTTCCAATCCCATAGTTTGACGGAAGCGACGTAATCGGCATTAAGATTCCAGATGCACGTTCCATAAAAAACCTCCTAATTTAAATCCTTAATACTACTTGCACCAAGCAAATCAAAATCCACCACCTGATGCACACATTCAACACGCTTCTTACGAACACGCTTCAACAAATCATCTACCCCCAAATACGCCAACTGTTCCACATCCTGCTTCACACTCGCCAAACGAGGAGTCGTATAATTCACCATATCAATTCCATCATAACCAATCATGGAAATATCCTCAGGAATCGACAACTTCGCATCCTCAATCGCCCGCATCGCCCCTAAGGCAACCGCATCGGAAATCGCAAAGACAGCAGTCAAGTCAGGACTTTTCAGAAGTAACGATCGCATCGCCTCATATCCACCTTGCATCGTAAAACGACAAGGCTCATATTGCAATGACTCATCAAACATAATCCCATGTTCCTGAAACGCCTTCTTACATCCTTCCATACGCCGGTAGCCAACCTGGCTTCCTTCCTTACTCGAAGTACCACCAATGACACCAATCCGCCGATGCCCTTTCGCAATCAAATACTCCATAACCTGTTTACTCGATTCCACATCATCCGTAGAAAACGAAGACAAATTCGCAAACGGCAACTCTTTCGCCGTATTCGTAATCAACACCGAAGGCACATCAATCTTGTCAAAGTCCATCTTGAAATACTCCAAGTTCCCACCTAAGAAAATAAACCCCCTAGGCTTCTTCGCCATCGACAACTGAATCGCCGCCTTCACCTCATTTTCAAACTCATCCAAATAATACACCGCAGCCTCTTCATTCAAAGCTCGTAACTGCTTTTGAACCTGCTCTAACAAACTTGCAAAGAAGATATTCGAATACCCTTTGATCAAAATAATCACCGGCGAATAACTCTGCTGTTTCAACTGCTTCGCATTCGAATTCGGACGATAATTCATTTCCTGTATCACACGGTCAATCGCACGCTTTGCGTCTTGACTCACATTTGGATGGTCATTGAGCACTCGCGACACCGTACCAATGCTATAACCAGATAGCTTTGCAATATCCTTAATCGTCGTCATACAATAACCACCTTTCTAACAATTAACCTTTCACAGCACCTGCTGCTACACCCTTTATAATATATTTTTGGGCAGATAGATAGAAAATAATCACCGGAATCACCGCAAGAATCAACGCCGCCATAATCGCACCCATATCTACACGACCATAACTACCCTTCATATACTGAATCGCAATCGAAACCGTCTTATACTTCTTCAAATCCAATACCAAGTAAGGAAGTAAGAAGTCATTCCAAATCCACATCGTCTCTAAGATTCCAACGGAAATATACGTTGGCTTCATAATTGGAAGTACCACTAAGAAGAATGTCTGCAATGGTGAACAACCATCAATCATCGCCGCCTCTTCAATCTCAATTGGAATCGACTTCACAAAGCCACAGAACATAAACACCGCAAGCCCTGCCCCAAAGCCTAAATACACTACAATAATACCCCAAGGCGTCGTTAAACCTAACTGATTCGCAACCATCGATAACGTAAACATTACCATCTGGAACGGCACAACCATAGAAAAGATACACAACACATAAATCAACTTCGTCCACTTATTTTGAACACGGGTAATAAACCACGCACACATCGATGTACAAAGAAGAATCACAACAACCGATCCAACCGTAATAAACACCGTCCAGAACACCGCATCCAATAACCCATACTTATGCAATGCCATACTATAGTTTTCAAAGCCAACAAACGTCTTCGCATTTGGCCATGCAAACGGTTCGGCATTAATGAAAATCTTCTTCTTAAACGAATTCAACAACACCGTAACAATCGGTAACACCCAAGCAATCGCCACAAGGGACAACCAAATCGATGACCAAATACTTGTTTTCTTTGTTTTCATTGTTGCACCTCCTTGTCTCTAGTGACCTTGGTTTGAATCATTCCAATCAACACCACAATCACAAAGAAAATCACAGCCTTCGCCTGTCCTACACCCTCATAGCCAACACGACCATAGAACGTATTAAAGATATTCAAAGCCATCATCTCACTCGCCTTCGCAGGTTCACCACCTGTTAAAGCTAAGTTTTGATCAAACAACTTAAAGCCATTTGTAATGGATAAGAACGTACAAATCGTAATACTTGGCATCATCATCGGAATCGTCACCTTAAATAACTGCGTCTTCCCACTTGCCCCATCAATCTCACTTGCCTCTAAGACATCACTTGGAATACTTTGTAACCCAGCAATGTAAATGATCATCATATAGCCAATTTGTTGCCAACAAACAAGAATCACTAAACCAATAAACCCAAGCCGAGAATCCAAATTCAACGCCATATTATACTGCGAAAGAATCCCCGCAAAGATCAATTGCCAAATATACCCAAGGACAATACCACCAATTAAATTCGGCATAAAGAACACCGTTCTAAGAATATTCGTCCCCTTCAATTCCTTCGTTAACGCCATCGCTAAAGCAAAGGCAATCACATTAATCAAAATAAGCGTCACAATCGCAAATGCACTCGTAAACCCAAAGGAATGCATAAACGTCTGATCACTAAACGCCTTCACATAATTCGTTAAACCAACAAACTTTGCGTCCTTTACTGTCGTAAACTCACAAAACGACAAGCCAACACCTAAAATAAACGGCACCACAAACCCAATCAGAAATGCCCCCATCGTAGGCAACACAAAGATTGGCCACCACTTCTTAATATTCTTTGCCATACAAGCTCCTTTCCAGTTAGTAAAAGCGACGAATCACATGACCCGTCGCTTACAAGTTTCAATTATTCTTCAACAGAATCTTCTACAGCGTTGGTATCTTCTTGAGCAGTCGCTGCCTTTTCTTCTTTCCAGCCATCCACAAATGCCTTCACAACCTTATCCCAGTTCGCATCTGTTTGATCAGCCGCATATGTTGTAAGAGCAGAACCTACACCATTCTTCCATTCTTCACTTGGCATTGTTGTAAATGTCCAAGCAATAGGAGTTTTGCCTTCTTTCACATAAGAGTTCGCAAGATTTACAAGCAAGTTGTTCGATTCTAGATTGCCCTTAAATGGAAGCGATAGACCCATACCAGCATCACCACTAGGCATAGCACCTTCACCACCACACATTGCCTTCAAGCCAGTTTCACTCGAAACAGCCCAATGCATGAATGCAAGTGTTGCGTCAATGTCATCTTGTTCTGCCTTCGCATTTACACACCAGTAGTTTTCAGTACCAGTACATAGACCTTCCTTGTCATCCTCTACACCAAAGTAAATAGGTAGATAACCAAGATTTTCATCGCCAATGTCAGCCACATCGTTGTAAGCCCAAGTACCATTTTGGTAGAACACAGCCTTTTCCATCAAGAAGTCCGCAACCGCATCATCACCAGTCTTTGTAGATAACTGTGTAGGATTGCATGTCGCATTATTTACATACATATCCCAAACCTTACGGTATTGATCCAAATATGTTCCCTTGATTGCATCGGAATCAAGAACTCCTTCACTTACATATTCATAGTAAATTGGAAGATTTGCTAAGTGTGTCTTAAAGCGCCAATCACTTGAACCATCCATACCAGCTGAAGTAAATGCACTGAAACCTAATTCATCACTACGTTTTGTAATGTCTTCACTCACCTTCACTAAGTCATCCAAAGACTTAATATCCTCTTGTGAGTAACCAGCTTGTTCCAATAGATTCTTATTGAAAATCAAACCATAACTTTCCATACAGTAACCAATACCAGCAACTTGATCACCATTCATCAATTCAAAGTCCTTACTTGCAAGTTCCCCGTCTACAGCAGTTCCCTTCAAGTCATAGCAGTAATCCTTCCAAGCAGCCAAACCAACTGGACCATTCACTTGGAATAATGTAGGCACTTCACTCTTTGCCATTTCCGATTTCAAAGTCGCTTCATACTGACCAGACGCAGCTGTTACAACTGTAACAGGAACACCTGTTTCCTCCGTATAAATGCTAGCCAATTCCTGCCATTGTGCATCTGCTTCTGGTTTAAAGTTCAAATAATAAACAGAACCCTTTCCTTCTACAGCAGAAGATGTTGATGCGTCAGGTGTTACCGTCTGCTTGTCACCACAACCAGCGAGCATCGAAACAGACATCAAAGACGCAAGACCTAAAGTCAAAATATTCTTCTTCATAGTTCCTCCCTTGTTGGACCGTAAACGTTTCCAATCCACTCTGTAAACGTTTCCAACTTCACGCCTATATTCTATGTAAGCGCTTAACACTTGTCAACACAAAAGCACAAAAAAAGTAGAAATCTTTTAAAATCTCTACTTTTCAACACTGATATACCGAACATCCACAGACGCACACAACCAAGTCGTATCATTCCCATGGTAAAACAACACACCATCTTCAAACGCCCGCTTCGCATCAATCCGTAAAATCACAGGATCCTTACACCTTCGCTTACCAACCACACAAGCCGTTTTCACATCTTGTGACAAATGCACAAACTGCCGCTCCATCGGTTGAATCCCAGATTCACAAATCTTCAAATACGCATCATTCGTCGTACCATGATACAACACATCCGGTGGCATTACCGCCTCTTTTACAACATGCACCTTCGAATGCCCATACATTGCACGCACAAATCCATCACGAACCTCATAGCGCTTCTTATCGCTATTTGCCATAATCCGTTCAAGATCTTCCAAACAAACATCAAGTCCATCGACTTCTTTAAGACCTTTAAACAACTCTTCTACTCGAACAAATCCTTCTGCATCTAATTCCAAATGATACTTACTTGGATTATGTCGCAATGCATAGGAGATTGTCTTACCAACACTTACATCATCCATACTTTTTTCTTTGCTCAATATGCCTTTCTAACGTCTCATCTTCAAAGATATTCACATTCTTCCAATTCCACAAATCAATATATCCGCATTTCAACAAAATCGAAAACACAAATTGCTCAATACTTTCTCCGCCTTCATCCCAAAGATCCGAAATATCAAAGCGGTACATAAAGTACGAACAAAACTCATATGGATCAGGTATCACATAATCAATCCCACCATAATAGTAGTAAAGATTACAATAATTGATTAGTTCACGAAACGTCTTACACTTTGTATACGCATACGCTTTCCAAACAGGATAGACTTCCTCCCAAGGATAAGCCTCTAACAAAGCCATTGCCCGATTATAATGTTCGTAAGAATCATTCGCATCAAAGTCATCTGCATACCAATCCGCATCAAATAAATACGTAGTTTCTTTCTCAATGTCTAACTTCGTTGTCATTATGCTTTTCCCCTCTACTCGAAATCTAATAACTCACGAATATGCGAAATCACTTTTACATCCTCACTAACGCGATATTGCCCATAATTCGCTAGCCAACAAACATCCATGCCACAACGATACGCCCCAAGCATATCCTTCGCAAAAATATCGCCAACCATCAAACACTCCTTACAAGAAACACCAAGCTTTCTTGCGACCAATTCAAAGATTTCCACATCCGGCTTTTCAAACTCTGTATCCTTCGATACCACAATCGCATCAAAGTACGATTCAATCTTCGTAAGACGAATCTTTTCATGCTGCGAAAAGGAAGACCCATTCGTAAGAATTGCTAACTTATATCCACGTTGTTTCAAGGCTTCTAAAACCTCTACAACACCATCAAACAAGACAACATATTTACTTGATTCCGCTTTCCACCAATCGTTAAAACAAGCATAACCCTTCGGCGTTAAGTCAATTCCAAACTCTTCAAAAATACGCTTTGCAACATAGTTCTTATTCACATCTCCATGTTGATCATGCACCATACAAGACTGCACAACACACTCTTTCTCAAACGCATCTAAGTCACAATCCACCAAAGAAACAGCCTCTTTGTACGCATCATACGCATACACATAGCGATTTCCCAATGTATCATCAAAATCAAAAATAATTGCCTTCATCAACACCTCACTGATCCATCGTATCTACAATGACAGGTAATACCTGCTTCTTACGTGACACAATGCCCTTTGCAAATCCATCTTTTGACATTCTATCATGGAAGCCTTCCCGAATCACCCAACTCTTCTTACCGGTAAATAAGAAATAGGAACCAGTTCCCTTAGGATCTGTAAACATAATCAAAATCAAATCATAATTACTAGAAATAACCGTCTCCTCTAAGTAGGCAAGGAAGCGTTCTTTAATCGCAAAGTAGTCCTCCCATTTACAACACTGCGACTGCCCAATCGCAATTCGACTTCCACTAATCCGGAATTCTTTAAAGTCATCATACATCAATTCCAAATCCGTCTTCTTCAAAATCGAATCCGTCGCATTGATCATCTCCGTTTGCAACTGTTCCGCTTGAATCTTCGCAATCTTTTCTAAATACGCAGCCGCAATCTCATCCACCTTCGTTGTCGTAGGCGACTTCAAACAAAGCGTATCTGACACAATTCCACCAAGCAAAAGACCCGCAAGATTCTGATCAATCTCATACCCAGACTGCTGGAATAAATTCGTAATAATCGTTGCCGTAGACCCAACAACACGCTCAATGATATTAATCGGAACCGGCGTTTCAATCCCCCCAATTCGATGGTGATCCACAATTCCTAAAATCTCCCCAAACTCCATATCATTCACCGTCTGTGTTTCCTCATTATGATCCACTAACACAAACCGTTTCTTCTCATACGAAAACAAATGATAACGAGAAATCGCAGCCACAACTTGATTTTCTTCATTCAAAACCGGATACGTACGATATCTCGACTTTGCCATCCGATCACTGACCTCTTCAACCGTCTCCGTTTCATAAAACGAAATAACCTTATCACTTGTAACACAAGCAATCGAAGGTGATTGATAAATCAACCTTGAACACTCCAATACCGAACGCTTCGTATGAATCACAGACACATCATTCTTCTTTGCCATCTCTAATGTAACTTGATCGATCCAATCTTCCCCACAAATGACCAATAAACTCGCCTTCGCATCAATCGCAAACCGCTGTGTATCTGGATTGTTTCTAAGAATGACAATCGAATCTTTGTAATCCTGCATCCGATCTGACATCGAAGGCATAATATGCACAACCCCATTACAAGCAAACGCATCACTTGCAAAGTACACCTTCGCATCCAACGTCTTCACAACATTTTCAAGACAAACCGTCTTCATAATCTTCTGCAAGTCCTCTTCCGACTTTGTCCACAACCTTGTCAAATCCGAAATCGACACAATGCCAAGCAACTTGCCATCCTCTTCCGTCACAAAAACACCCTTGTTTTTACGCAAGAGAATCTCATCCAACGCTTCCTTCATCGTAATATCCAAACGAACAAGAACCGCCTCATCCTTTTCAATTTCTTTCAACATACACTTCGCACTCGTAATCAACTCCGGATGTGCAAAGCCATACTTATCTAATAAATACTGCGTATCCTGCGTCGCCTTTCCTTGGGCATACGGCAACGCTTCCTGCCCTTCTAAATTCAAATACCTCGCATACGCAATACTCGACACAATACTATCTGTATCGGGGTTCTTATGCCCCACAACATAAATAGGTTTCATAAATCCTCCTTCACCGATGTTAATGATTAAAGTAAACAAACACTATTTCTAACTAAATTATAAAGAAAACAAAAAATCATACATTCCCTTTTCCTTACTTCTTGTTGTACAAATCAAGCAACTTGCCATTTACAACAATTTATTTGTCATTTTCGCTAACGGAAACACCAACAACCACCAAAACCTTTACAATATACCTATAGAAAAGAGGGAATTTTATGCTAGAAATCAAAAACTTACACAAATCCTATGACCACAAAGAAATCCTCCACGGCATCAACCTAACCATCGAAGACGGCCACATCTGTGGCTTCATCGGACCAAACGGTGCCGGTAAAACAACCACCCTAAAAAGCTGTGTCGGCATCCTATCCTTTGACGAAGGATCCATCACCATCCAAAACCACGACATCCAAAAAGACCCAATCGCCTGCAAAAAACAACTCGCTTACTTACCAGACAATCCAACCCTATATGAAACCATGACCGGCAATGAATACATCAACTTCATCGCCGATGTTCACGACGTACCAAACGAACAACGCAAACCTTTCCTAGAAGACCTTGGCAAACGTTTAGAAATCTTTGAACACCTCAACAAACCAATCAACACCCTAAGCCATGGTACCAAACAAAAAGTAGCCATCCTTTCGGCCTTTATCCACAAACCAAAACTCATCATCATGGATGAACCATTCGTAGGCCTAGACCCAAAAACAACCCACAACCTCAAACAAGAAATGAAACGCATGTGCCAGGAAGAAGGCTGTTCCTTCCTCTTCTCTAGCCATGTCTTAGAAGTCGTAGAAAACCTATGCGATGACATCGCCATGATCAAAGACGGACAAATCATCGCAAGCGGTAAACTCAGTGAAGTACTAAAAGACAAAACAAGCCTTGAAGACTACTTCCTAGAACAGGAAGATGACCATGAATAAAGGCAAACTCCTCTTCCAAAAAGAATTCAAACAATTCTTTAAAACCTACAAAAAAGGCTTCGTCATGTCGCTCCTCATCCACATCGGCCTACTCACCTTCATCGGCCACTCCTTCACCGCCTCTACAAACGAACAACCACCCCTCATCACCATTCAAAACGTCCTATCCATTTCCCTTCTCTTCCTTTTCCTATTGTCTTTACAAACCATCGATGCACAAATCTATAACTTCAAAGACAAAGACATCCTCTTACCTCTTCCAATCACCAAAAACGACATCCTATTCGGAAAATTTGCCTCCTATTACCTCTACCACTTACTATCCACTACTTGCCTACTTCTTCCACTCTTTACCAAAATGCATCTAAATATCCCAATCTACCTCTTAACCATCCTCACGCTTTGCATTCCAGCAAACCTTTTCGCAACACTCCTCATTGCCCTACTCACCAAACTCAACTTCTCCAACAAAGCCAAAAGCTACTTCCACCAAATCCTCACCCTCTTTATCATCGTAGCGATTAACGTACGCAAGTACCTCCACCTCGTTAAATTCCCAACACCACTCCTACTATCCCAAGCCCTTGCGAACAATAACTATACCTCTCTACTTATTTACATTGCCTATGTACTGATTGGTTTCTTCATCCTCTTAAAAATCATCCAATCCCAATTCTTCTTAGAAACAACCACCCACGCCACCAAACAAAAAACGTATGACCAAGACCATCATACAATTCCAACCCAATTCCAATTATTCCGCCGCATAGAACGCAACCGTCTATTCGACATCCCCGCTTACCTTATGAACACAACCCTAGGCGCTTTAATTATCCTCGCCTTCCCAATTGGCTTCTGCTTCTTAAGCCAAGACCACGTCCTATTTGAATTAGTAGACCATCTTTACCTCTACCTAATCCTTGCAAACCTCGCAACCATAACCATCAACACCTCTGCCATTTCCATCGAAGGACCTCACTTAGACATCCTAAAATCCCTACCAATCAACGCAAACACCCTCATCCAAGCAAAAATCACAAACAGCTTCCTCTTCATGATCATCCCAGCCACAATCAGTTATCTTGTAGGTTCCATCTTCCTATTTCACTACACACCATTTGCCATTCTATTAGGTCTTCTATTAATCCTCTTAGAAAGCTACTCTATTTCCTCGTTGTACCTATACATTAACCTCAACCACGCTAATACCCACTTCAGTGATATCACCGCCGCAATCAAACAAAGCAAATCCACCATGTTTGGTGCTCTTTACACATTTATTCACTTCATCCTTCACCTCGTCCTTCCGCAATTCGTACCAAACAACGTAACACTCACCATTCTTTTCACGTTATCCACAATCCTTGCATGTATCGTAACCTACAACCTCAAAAAACACGCCACCACACTTCTATTAGACATTCAGTAAAAAAAGTGTTCACCGTCAATCGATGAACACTTTTCTTATTTCTTCTTCACGACATTTCCATACGCTTTGTATATGCAATGATCTTCAATCACTCCGCGTACACAGCTCACAGGATAAATATTACTATGTCTTCCAACAACAGTACCTGGATTCAATACCGAGTTACAACCAACTTCCACATAGTCACCAACCATCGCACCAAACTTCTTCATGCCAGTTTCTAACGTTTCACCCTTATGCTTCAAAACAACATTTTGTTTATCTGCCTTCACATTCGACGTAATCGAACCAGCACCCATATGCGCATAATGACCAAGAATGGAGTCCCCAACATAGTTATAATGCGGTACTTGAACCTTATCAAACAAGATTACATTCTTCAACTCGACGGAGTTACCAACAACACAACCTTCCCCAACAAGAGCAGACCCTCTTACAAACGCACAATGACGTACTTCTGTATTCGCCCCAATAATACAAGGCGCACCTAAATACGCCGAAGGAAACACATTGGCACTCTTATGCACCCAAACATGCTCACTTACTTCTTCATATTCATCATTCAAGGTACTACCCAAACGAATGATTTCATTCTTCAAATCTTTCAATGCCAACCAAGGATATTCAAATTGACGCAAATACTCACTTGCCATCGTATGTTCAAGATCAAATAATTCTTCTACACAATACATAATATCTCCTTTATCACCTGATGGTTATCTTAACACAAATATGCAAATCACACATTCAGCTTTACTAGTATATGCCTAACACAATCTGAACTTCCACTGAATTTTGCAACTTTTTAAAGCCAATCTTCCAATTTCCGATTATACTAATTAGAGTAGCATTATTATAAAAATGCATGGAGGTTCGTATGGCGAATAAATTATGTGACTTTTGTTTAAGTGAAGGAAAAGGCATTTTCAACCAACCAAAACAAATTGATGACACCCATCACTGCTGTAAAAAATGCCGCAAAATCATTGAAAGCTATGATTTACCAGTCGAATTCGGCCTCTTCCAAATCCTTGTGACTGCCGAAGTACGCCTAAGAGAAATGATCATGGGCACATGGCTTGAACACCACAGCATCGAAGAATCCCTCAAACGATACTACCAACCAATCGACCTACCCCTTCACAACCTAGAACACTACGTCACCTCAACAAACGCAAGCATCCACGTATCCGCAAACAAAATCCCAACCACCCAAGCCGTAACCACCATCAAAGACGTCAGTGGAAAAACCATCCACAACCTACAAACCGATGAAGAAGGCATCGAAGTCGAAGGCTTACTTGTACAAACCGACGCCGCTTTGTACTTCCTAAGCGAACACTTCATAAACGTACACCGCCTATCCAACATCGCAACCGACTGTGAAGATACCCAAAATATCAACGTTCTAGATCAAGCAAAGAAATACATCTACCACGTAGATCACGCAGACCTATTCTTCCTAAAATCACTCTTCTATAAAATCTGTCTTCTCAAACAAAACGAAACCAAGAAAAACCTCATCTACCTCTCCAGTGAAAACACCATGACCTTAACACCAGGTGTTTACCGTGTTCCAAAAAACATCAAAAGCGGAACTTACTACATCACCCCAAAAGAAAACGGCAGTATCTCTTACAAAGACGCATCCGGAAGAGTCACAAACCTTGATGAAGGACGCCTCGACTTAGACAATGGATCACTATTAGAGTTAACCAGTGAATTTGAATTCCGTATCAAAGATAAAAACCATTCCGATTAAAGAATGGTTTTTTCTATTACTGATACATTTCTAACGCTTCTTTTAAAGCCGTCTTCACTTCTTCACGAAGATCCTCATTCAAGATAATCATCGATCCCGCATATTGTTTTGCAAGCATCACTAATCCCTGACGACTCGCCTTCACCTTACACTTCAAGAACGCATCCTCACTTGAAAGAACCTCAAGACGACTACCAAACAAATCCACAAAGTTATTGATCTTATCCTTCTTCAATAAGAACTCACACTCCATCGGATCTTGCACATACATGTATAATTGGCACATCGCATGTTCATAAGCATCCTGCATATCCGGAATACGACGTACCCGCTTACGCGACACCTTCACATTTGACATCTTGTCCAAACGATATGGAATATATTGCCCATCATGATCTTTTGAAGTCGCAACCAAATACGGACGACCATTCTCATACATCACAAAGCGTGGCTCCATCGTGTACTTATGTGGCTTTCCATTGTCATCCATTCTTGGATGCAACTGCATATCTTCTTCATAATGCGAATAGAAGAAAGTAATAATCTTCTCATCATGAATCGCGGAAGATACCGCCACAATCGTATCCAACAACTCCTGATTCACCGTCTTATCTTTATTTTTGTCAAAGACATGGTCATAGAACTTCTCCTGAACCATCAAAGACTGCGTTTCCAACAACTTCTGAATCAAAATTGTAGATTCATTCTCCGGAATAAAGTGATTGGCATGAATCGCATTCGCCAATAACAACACTTCCCCTTCCGAAAACTTACGAGAACGGACATAATAGCCACGATGATTCTCACTATAACGAGAAATATCGTCTCCACATTCAACCAACAAATCGACATTCGAATAAAGCGCACGTCGTTCCAAATCCAAACCATATTCATTCTTTAACTCTCTTAAAATCGCATTCGTCGATAAAATATGGTTTTCGTCCGTCTGTTCCATTAAAATGCGTCGAACCAATAATAGACTCGGTTTCTTACCATTTAACATATCATTTCGCTCCCTTCACTTTTTCCACATTGTACCATAAGACTGCCATTTCTTACACATAATTAAACATCTATCTAGCAAATTGTATTATCTCAAGTTAACTTTGCGAATTTCTTTCCAAGACATCAAGAAAGACTTATACTTATCCCATTAAGGAGGCTTTTTATGAAACAATTACCAAAGTACCTAAAACCCTATATTCTCTCACTCATTCTCATCGTGCTCTTTGTCATCGGCCAAGTAGAAGCCGAACTAGCACTACCTACCTATATGGCACAAATGATCACCGATGGCATTCAATACGGTGGCATCCAAGAAGAAAGCCCAATCCTAATCAGCGAACAAACCTATCAAACAATGGGTCTTTTCCTATCGCCTGATACCCTAAATAAAAGCTACACAAAACAACCAACCAACACAACACTCACTCTAAACAACCAAACCTTCCAAACAACCACCCCAACTTACCAACTTCGAAAAGATACCGAAGACATAAACAAAGCCTTCCTATACACAACCTTCACCAAAAGTGAAACCCTCCAAAAAACCTACCACTTCAACCCAGCCGACCTACAAACCTACACCCCAAAACAAATCGAAGAACTCAAACAACAATTCGACATTGAACTCAAAACCTTCACCGAGCAAAACATCTCCTCGGCCTTAAAAATGGGCATGAAAGAAGAATTCCAACAAGCCGGTATGCCTATGGAAGAAATCCAATCCAAATTCATCAAACAAACCGGACTGAAAATGTTAGGCTACACCTTCTCTGCCGCAATCTGCGCCATGTTAATAGCGTATTTCGCAGCCAAAGTCTCCGCCAACGTTGCGGCTAACTTACGCAAGGAAGTCTTCCACAAAGTCGAACACTTCGAACTTGCAGAATTCACAAAATTCTCATCCGCCTCCCTAATCACCCGCACGACAAACGACGTTCAACAAGTTCAACAAGTCCTAAGCACACTTCTACGACTTGGCCTTTTCGCCCCATTCTTAGGCATTGCGGCAATCATCAAAGTCGTACATTACAAATCCATGGCCTACATCGTTGGCTTAGCCATTGCCATCATCGCCTCATTAATCGCCTACACCTTCCACTACAACCTCACTCGATACAAAAAAATCCAAAAACTCGTCGACAACCTCAACCTCGTATCCCGCGAACAACTCTCCGGGTTACTCGTCGTACGTGCCTTTAACAACCAAAGCTATGAAGAAGACCGCTTTGATCGTGTAAACAAAGAAATCACCGACACCAACATCCAAGTCAACTGCATGATTGCCTACATTCAACCATTCGTCATGTTCCTGATGTCATTTGT
>JAHHRC010000258.1 GCA_020026035.1 Erysipelotrichaceae bacterium
CTATGGTTGGTCGGGTGGATGTCCATTGTATACATCCATTCTTACTCCTGTTCTTTTATTCCTTTCATTCTTCATCCAAGACAAAAAAGAAAAGAAAGCAAATCTTACCTTTGCTTGTATACTACTAATCTTCCTTGCCTTTCCATACTTCTCCTTCAAATTCCAAATGAGCATTGATACAAGATACTATTACATGTATGTCTTCTTTAATGCCTATATCGCAAGTTTTGTAATCAAAGACATTGAAACAAACCCCAACCTACAGAAACATTTAAACAAAGCAACGCTACTCACCATCCTGATTCCATCGCTATTCTTACTACTTGCAATCCTGAAACACTTCAATACAAGAAGGCAACTTGCTGCGGTTGGTATCGTATTGCTTATTAGCTTTGTCTTCCTACTTGTTTTCACAAAACAACTACGAAAGAAACAATTCCAAAAGCTATTCTATACCCTATGTATCGAAGCGATCTTTATTGGACTTGTATTTGGCTTTGCAAATGAACCAATCGTGTATTGGGCATTGGATGATCCAATTCTTTCCATCAATGTCGGTAATGAAATTGACAAATACGATTCTAGAGACCACTTCTACCGTGTATCCTATGGAAATCGTACCATTCTAATTGATGAGACAAAGCCAATCGAAGAAGGTGGTAAATCGGTTACCTTCATGACTGCTAACGAACCATTTGCCAACTCATATCGAGGCTTTACTTTCTACGAATCCTTGTATAACACGCATACCGAAGACTTTATCAGTCGTATGAAATCAACTTGGAACATGACCCAAATGGTTGGACGAAATCGAACCTATAATATGTTATCTGGAAAATACTTTTATCGGTATTCAAACGATACCCCCATCCCTTATGGATACAAAAAAGTAGAAAACGTAAATTTCCCATTTGAGTTGTATAAAAACGAAAACTTTGTAGAACTTGGCTATGCCTATGACAACACCATTAACGCAAGTTACCTAAAGTCCTTACCATTCTTTGTCCAAGATCAAATCATGGTGAACTACTTAGCCATCGAAGATGACGCAAATGAATCGTATGAACTCGATGATTCGATTCAACCTCTTGCAATCTTACCAGCTACTGATGAGCGCTATTACACCTTTGAAGAACCAATTCAAAATGTCAATCTCTATTTTGAAAACTATGGTCTACCAAACCTAAAGATTCAAACTTTCTATCATGGCAAAAAAGTGAATTCGTATGATATCTGGCAATTCAACTATATCGATCTTCCAATCTACGAACCAATCGATGAGATCCATATTCTTGGTAAGAAACCAGAATGGTCTAACCAAACGGAATTACCTATGCATATAGAATCATTTGATTCTTACTACT
>JAHHRC010000259.1 GCA_020026035.1 Erysipelotrichaceae bacterium
CACCGCCCTTTCACGGCGGCATTCACGGGTTCGAATCCCGTACAGGTCACCATTTAACAAAAACAACAACACAAACTCAATAAAAGCGGAATCTCAATCATAATACGAGATTCCGTTTTTATGTTATTTACTCATTTCTAAAATACGCAAGAAAAATCGCATTCGGACCTGCATGCGTCCCAATCCCAGCACCCGTTTGCTCAATCGCACCACGCGCTAATTCTTCCTTTGTAAGAATCGTACACTGATCAAAATACTTATCCACAATCGAAGGATCCACCCCACTATACGAACAAGCATACGGCATCGACACATCAATCCCACCATGCGCCTCTACATACGATTCAATAAACCGACACGCCTTCTTTACACCCTTACTCTTACCTAACGCGGCAATCTTGCCATCTTCCATCGTAAGAATCGGCTTCACTTTCAATAAACTACCAAGAATCGCCTGCGTCTTTGACAAACGCCCACCTTTATAGACATACGTCAAACTATCCAAAATCGCCAACAAACAAATCTTGTCTTTCACATCTTCCAACCTATCCACAATCGTCTTACAATCCAAACCCTCTTTGATCAACCGGTCCGCATATTCAATCAACACCCGTTCCCCAACCGAAGCCTTCAAACAATCCACAATATGAATCTTCGGATGATGATTCGCCGCAATCACAGCACTCTGATAGGTACCCGATACTTCTTTAGACATCGTAATTACAATCGCCTCATCCACAACCTTTTCATACAACGTTTCAAACGTATATGGTGGAACCTGACTCGTTGTTGGAATACTTGAAAACCCTTCTAAGCCACGATTAAATTTTTCCTTTGACATCGTAACTCCATCTTCATACCATTCCCCTTCCACCTGTACAAGCAGTGGCGCAAAATGAAACCCCCGTTCCATCGCCTCTTCTTTCGACATATCGCAGCTCGAACAAACAATTAGTTCAATCATCTATTTTCTTCCTTTCTCAAGAATCGTTTTCGCTTCAAACATCAACTTCGTTAACATTTCCGCTTTCTCTTGTCCTAATTCACTTACCAAATACTGCATAATTCCGATTATTTCCTGATGCTCCTGAAGGTAGACATCTCGATCTTTCAAACAAACCTTCTTACGACGCTTATCCAAAGGATCCACATTCCGTTCCACAAGACCCTTTTCCTCTAAACTCGTAATCAGCCCATTCATCTGTGATTTATACAAAGACATCGCCTTACATAATTCATTCTGACTACAGCCATCCTTCTCATTCAAAATCCGAAGAATGACCATCTCGTTGTACGATAACGACTCCAAACACCGATTCTCACGAACAAGCAT
>JAHHRC010000260.1 GCA_020026035.1 Erysipelotrichaceae bacterium
GTGCCTAGTTTGAATGTGTTTCCTACTTCAATACCTTGAGCAAACTTAATAGAGCCTCCACAGCATGGGCATGTGTCTTGTTCCATGATGTTACGTAGGTCTGCAACGTGTGCTACTTCATAGTCTTCTACGTTTACATTGATGTAGTGGTAACCTGTTTGGTTAGCGCCGGTAATAAAGTTATGCATTTTGCTTACTTCTTCATCACAGACAAGTTCACATTGAATGTTAACTGGTCCTGCAAAGCCTACTTGGGCATTTGTTACTTGATTGACTACTTCTGGAGTTGCTAGTTCGACTTCGGTTGCTTGGTAGAGTTTGCGAAGTTTTGTCTCATTGACTTCACGGTCACCACGTACCATAACAGCAACTGGTTTACCATCTACCGAGTAGATTAATGTCTTTACGAATTTCTTCACTGGTTGGTTTAAGAAGGCTACGACTTCTTCGATGGTTTTTGCATTTGGTGTTTCGATTAGTTCTTTTGTGTTGTGTGTTTCAACGTTTGCAACTTCGGCTACACATTTTGCGACTTCGGTATTGCTTGCAAAGTCACAGGTATCACATAGAACGAGTGTGTCTTCACCAAGTGGGGTGATGGCTTGGAATTCTTCAGAAAGAAGGCCTCCCATAACACCGGTATCGGCTCTTACGATTTTGTAGTCTAGATGTAGACGGTCCATGATTCGACGGTATGCGTCAAATTGTAGTTGGTAGGATGCGTCTAATCCTGCTTGGTCTTTATCGAAGGTGTAGGAGTCTTTCATTTTGAATTCTCTTACACGGATTAATCCATAACGTGGGCGTGGTTCATCACGGTACTTGGTTTGGATTTGGTAAAGCGAGAATGGTAGGTCTTTGTAAGAACGTACGGCGTTTTTGGCAGCGAGTACGAACATTTCTTCATGGGTTGGACCTAGGGAGTATGGCATTCCTTTTCTGTCTTTTAGTGTGAACATGGATTTTCCAAAGCCTTCACGACGTCCTGAAGCTTCATAGACTTCTTCTGGGATCAGGGATGGCATTTCGAGTTCTTGGCAGCCAATGTAGTCCATTTCTTCACGGATGATTTGTTCGATGTTTTGCATGACTTTTAGTCCCATCGGCAGCATCATGTAGACACCGGAAGAGCTTTTTTTAATATATCCGGCACGAACGAGTAGGTTCGAGCTCTTTGAGTCTTCGTCTTTTACATCTTCACGAAGGGTATAAAAGAAACTGTTTTTTAACTTCATAATTACCTCTTTCAAATTATTTTTACCGCTTGATTATACCATGCAATTGCATGATGGTTTAGACATTTCACGAAATAATAGGGAATTTGT
>JAHHRC010000261.1 GCA_020026035.1 Erysipelotrichaceae bacterium
TCTTGAATCAAATCACAAACACGTTCCATACACGTATTCATGATTTCACTCACAACAACTCCACTCACACATAAAACAGTCCAAACCCACTCTTCATTCGTCAATGGAATCCAAAAGCCACCTACAATTACAAGTAACCCTATAATCATCTGTAACCGAATCGAAGAATCGTTCACTGCAACTTTTAAACCAGCAAACGCAGCTTGAAACTTCTTCCTCATTCTTCACGGCTAACAATTGGATTTAAGATTTCATCTTGCAAGGCAAACATCACCTTTTCGTCTTCTTCCACCATATGATCATAGCCTAAACAATGCAATAAGCCATGAGTAAACAAGAACCCAAGTTCCCGCTTATAGGAATGCCCATACTCTTCGGCCTGTTTTTTTGCATAGTCAATATTGATAAAGATATCGCCTAAATCAATTTCTTCTAACGGTAAATCAAAGCCTTCATCTTCATCATTGACCGCAAAGGAAATGACATCCGTAGGACGATCAATTCCGCGATACTGTCGATTGATGACATGAATCGCATCGCTTTGTAAAAACGTAACCGATATGGTCATTTCTTTCGTTAAATCCAATACCTTTCTTGCCTGTTCACTAATCGTTTCATAAAACGGCAAATATTGTTCTACATCTTCATTGGTTTGGTTGATGAGTGTAATCTCCATAAACTTTGTTCTTCTTTCTTACTTATCTACTTCTTCATAACGTTCAATCATCTTTTGTACTAACGGATGTCTTACCACGTCGTCAGCACTCAAATGCACAATTTCAATATCGTCAATGTCTTGTAAGATCTTTGACGCTTCTACTAACCCGGACATCGCTTTGTTCGCAAGCTTTAAATCAATCTGAGTTGTATCTCCGGTAATCACCATATGCGAATTAAATCCTAAACGCGTTAGGAACATCTTCATCTGTGAAGACGTTGTATTTTGTGCTTCATCTAGAATAATAAACGAATCATCTAAGGTTCTACCACGCATATAGGCAAGAGGTGCAATCTCAATGACTTCTTTCTCAATAAGCTTTTCTGTTTGTTCTACCCCTAACATATCATGCAAGGCATCATACAACGGTGTTAAATATGGATCGACCTTTTCTTTCATATCGCCAGGTAAAAATCCTAGACTTTCACCTGCTTCAACAGCAGGTCTTGTTAGTACAATGCGTTTCACATTGCCCTTTTTCCATTCAGCCACTGCTTTAATCACCGCTAAGAACGTCTTTCCTGTTCCAGCTGGCCCTAAGGCAAAGACAACCGAAGCTTCATTCATCGCCTTTACAAAGCGCATCTGCC
>JAHHRC010000262.1 GCA_020026035.1 Erysipelotrichaceae bacterium
ACAGTTTGCAAAACTAGACGTAAATGGTGAAACAGCGCACCCTCTTTATGCCTACCTACAAGAAACAGCTCCATTCAAAGGCCTAGACAAAGACGCTCCAAAAACAGAAATGCTTAATGGTCTATTTGCCAAGGAAGATCCTGACTTTGAACACAACAACAAAATCAAATGGAACTTCACTAAGTTCTTAGTAGACCGTAAGGGAAATGTTGTGGCTCGTTTTGAACCAAATACCGACCTTGCAAAAATCAAGCAAGCAATTGAAGAACTACTCTAACGAAAAAAGCGCAATTACGCGCTTTTCTTTTCGATTCGTTGTAGCTTTGCCATATAGAAACCATCGGAATGGTATGTAAATGGGAAAATCGTTTCTTCTTCTAATAACACAAAGTCTTCGTGTTGTTTTAAGAAGTTTGCGACTTGTTTCTCATTTTCTTTTTTGTTTAAGGTACAAGTCGAATACACTAAGATGCCACCCACCTTTAAATACGTACTCGAACGTTCTAAGATCGCCTTTTGAATCCGTGTAATTTCATCTAAGTCATCTGGAGTTACATGGTTTCGAATCTCTGGTTTATGTGACAAGTCACCAAGCCCAGAACATGGCGCATCCACTAAAATACGATCCATCGATTCTAAGGAAATACGTGTATCATTCAAACTTGCATCATGCGCATAGGCATTTACGATACTTACCCCTGTTCGCTCCATCAACTCATTCACCAAGCGAATACGATCTTCATACAAATCATATGCCACAAGCGTCCCTTTGTTTTCCATATACATCGCAACTTGTTGTGTCTTCGTTCCAGGTGCACTACATACATCTAAAACACGCATTCCCGGTTTAACATCTAAATACTTCGCAACCTTTTGGGAGGAATAGTCTTGAATCAATACCTTCCCTTGTTGGAAGGCTTCACTTTCAACTAGATTTCCTTTAAAGGTAAAACAAATCTCATCGATAAATTCAATTCCATCAACACTTGCAAAGTCCTCTTTGCTTGCCTTCAACGTATTGATACGGCCATACATCACTGGTCGTTCTTGATCGGCATAAGCAATTTGTTTCATCACCTCTTCGCCATAATGTGCCTTCCATATGCCTAATAACCACTTTGGATGGGTTGTTTCTATGGCAAGATTCTCTAAGGCATCTTTGCCTTGCGGTAGAATCTTTCCACGTTTTGAAACCTTTCTTAAAATCGCATTCACAAAGCCCTTATCATGACGAACAGCTAATTTATTCGCTTCATCTAAAATCGCATATTCTGGAATACGGTCTAAGAATA
>JAHHRC010000263.1 GCA_020026035.1 Erysipelotrichaceae bacterium
TATTCTTAGACCGTATTCCAGAATATGCGATTTTAGATGAAGCGAATAAATTAGCGGTTCGTCATGATAAGGGCTTTGTAAATGCGATTTTAAGAAAGGTTTCAAAACGCGGAAAGATTCTTCCCCAAGGCAAAGATGCCTTAGAAAATCTTGCCATTGAAACAACCCATCCAAAGTGGTTATTAGGCTTATGGAAGGCACATTATGGTGAAGATGTGATGAAACAAATTGCCTATGCCGATCAAGAACGACCAGTTATGTATGGGCGTATCAATACGTTAAAGACAAGCGAAGAGGACTTTGCAAGTGTTGAAGGAATTGAATTTATCGATGAGATTTGTTTTACCTTTAAAGGAAATCTTGTAGAAAGTGAAGCCTTTCAACAAGGGAAAGTATTGATTCAAGACTATTCCTCCCAAAAGGTCGCAAAGTATTTAGATGTAAAACCGGGAATGCATGTGTTAGATGTATGTAGTGCACCTGGAACAAAGACACAACAAGTTGCGATGTATATGGAAAACAAAGGGAAGCTTGTGGCGTATGATTTGTATGAAGATCGTATTCGGTTGGTGAATGAGTTGATGGAGCGAACAGGTGTAAGTATTGTGAATGCCTATGCCCATGATGCAAGTTTGAATGACACACGTATTTCCTTAGAATCGATGGATCGTATTTTAGTCGATGCGCCATGTTCCGGACTTGGTGATTTGTCACATAAACCAGAGATTCGAAACCATGTAACACCAGAGGATTTAGATGAAATTACACGGATTCAAAAGGCCATCTTAGAACGTTCAAGTACGTATTTAAAGGTGGGTGGGATCTTAGTGTATTCGACTTGTACCTTAAACAAAAAAGAAAATGAGAAACAAGTCGCAAACTTCTTAAAACAACACGAAGACTTTGTGTTATTAGAAGAAGAAACGATTTTCCCATTTACATACCATTCCGATGGTTTCTATATGGCAAAGCTACAACGAATCGAAAAGAAAAGCGCGTAATTGCGCTTTTTTCTTTAGAGTAGTTCTTCGATTGCTTGCTTGATTTTTGCAAGGTCAGTATTTGGTTCAAAACGAGCCACAACATTTCCCTTACGGTCTACTAAGAACTTTGTGAAGTTCCATTTGATTTTGTTGTTGTGTTCAAAATCAGGATCTTCGTTGGCAAATAGACCATTGAGCATTTCTGTTTTTGGAGCGTCCTTGTCTAGGCCTTTGAATGGTGCTGTTTCTTGTAAGTAGGCATAAAGAGGGTGCGCTGTTTCACCATTTACGTCTAGTTTTGCAAACTGT
>JAHHRC010000264.1 GCA_020026035.1 Erysipelotrichaceae bacterium
ATTGATCAATCGTGACATGCGTATAAATCTCCGTCGTCGATAAATGGGCATGCCCTAATAATTCTTGTACCACCCGTAAATCCACTCCACGATCTAATAAATGTGTCGCAAAGCTATGCCGAATCATATGCGGATGAAGATCTAATGGAATATTTGCCTTAATGCCTTGTTCCTTCACAAGCTTTTGAATATAACGAACGGTAATCCCCTTACCGAGTCGATTCAAAAACACAATATCACTCTCTTCTTTTGCAAGAAGTGGTCGAACTTCCTGCATGTAATACTGCAACAATGATGCAAATCTTGTATAAAAGGGAACTAAGCGCTCTTTACTTTCTTTTCCTAACACCTTCAAACATTGTTCATCAAAGTCGATGTTGGATATTTTTAATCCTGCAACTTCGGATACACGCAAGCCACAGGCATACATCGCTTCCACCATACAGCGATCTCTTACTTCAAAGGGATTGCTCAAATCAAAGCTATCGAATAATTGTTCCACTTGATCAAAGGTTAAAAACTCTGGTAACTTACTTTCTTCTTTAGGACCCTTAATACTTCGAACGGGATTGTTTTCAATCTTTTCAAAGCGATTCAAATAGCGATAAAAAGACCGTAAAGAAGACAAGTTTCTCTGCATGGACGCAACACTTAAACAAGAGGTTTCTTGAAGTGTTTGAATGTAGGTTTGTACATCCAACTTTGTGACATCTTCAAAGGAAGTGATTCCTTCCTTTTCTAAATACAACAGGAAGCGATGCACATCACGTTGATATGCATCACGTGTATCTTCGCTTCCTGTATTTGCTAATTTGATGTATCCAAGAAATCCGTCTAAGGAATCCTTAAAGCTCATGGTTTTCTACAGCCTCACGAATAATCGCTAAGGATTGTGGCGCATAGGCTTGTTTACGAGCTTTTTTATCTTTGATCTTTTCTTTTAAGTGAACAATTCCAAAGTTTGCATTCATTGGTTGGAAATGCTTTGGATCTGCTTGGGTGATATAGTTTTGAATCGCTCCAAGAACCGTATCACTACTTAAAGCAACCATTGGTTCCCCATTGAGGTAATGAGCCATATTGATTCCAGCTAACATACCCGATGCCGCAGATTCCACATAGCCTTCCACCCCGGTCAATTGCCCTGCAAAGAACAAGTCTTCACGTCTCTTACATTGACAGGTTGGATAAAGACAAGTTGGTGCATTGATGTAGTTATTACGATGCATGACACCATAACGAACGATTTCACAGTTTTCAAGTCCTGGAATCATACGTAGAATTT
>JAHHRC010000265.1 GCA_020026035.1 Erysipelotrichaceae bacterium
ATTGATCAATCGTGACATGCGTATAAATCTCCGTCGTCGATAAATGGGCATGCCCCAATAACTCTTGTACCACCCGTAAATCTACACCACGATCTAATAAATGCGTCGCAAAGCTATGGCGAATCATATGCGGATGAAGATCTAGTGGAATATTTGCCTTGATGCCTTGTTCCTTCACAAGCTTTTGAATATAACGAACGGTAATGCCCTTACCACGCCGATTCAAAAACACAATATCACTTTCTTCTTTTGCAAGTAATGGTCGAACTTCCTGCATGTAATACTGCAACAATGAAGCAAACCTTGTATAAAACGGCACTAAACGCTCTTTGCTTTCTTTTCCTAACACCTTTAGACATTGTTCGTCAAAGTCAATGTTCGATACTTTCAATCCGGCAACTTCCGATACACGCAAACCACAAGCATACATCGCTTCCACCATACAGCGATCTCTTACTTCAAAGGGATTGCTTAAATCAAAACTATCAAATAATTGTTCCACTTGATCAAAGGTTAAAAACTCTGGTAACTTACTTTCTTCCTTTGGTCCTTTGATACTTCGAACCGGATTGTTTTCAATCTTTTCAAAGCGATTCAAATAGCGATAAAACGACCGTAAGGAAGACAAGTTTCGTTGCATGGACGCAACACTTAAACAAGAGGTTTCTTGAAGTGTTTGAATGTAGGTTTGTACATCCAACTTTGTGACATCTTCAAAGGAAGTGATTCCTTCCTTTTCTAAATACAACAGGAAGCGATGCACATCACGTTGATATGCATCACGTGTATCTTCGCTTCCTGTATTTGCTAATTTGATGTATCCAAGAAATCCGTCTAAGGAATCCTTAAAGCTCATGGTTTTCTACAGCCTCAGAGATAATCGCTAAGGATTGAGGTGCATAGGCTTGTTTACGAGCTTTTTTATCTTTGATCTTTTCTTTTAAATGAACAATTCCAAAGTTTGCGTTCATTGGTTGGAAATGCTTTGGATCTGCTTGCGTGATATAGTTTTGAATCGCTCCAAGTACCGTATCACTACTTAATGCAACCATAGGTTCCCCATTGAGGTAATGAGCCATATTGATTCCTGCTAACATACCCGATGCGGCAGATTCTACATAGCCTTCCACCCCGGTCAATTGCCCTGCAAAGAACAAGTCTTCACGTTTCTTACATTGACAGGTTGGATATAGACAAGTTGGTGCATTGATGTAGTTATTTCGATGCATAACACCATAACGAACGATTTCACAGTTTTCAAGTCCTGGAATCATACGTAGAATTT
>JAHHRC010000266.1 GCA_020026035.1 Erysipelotrichaceae bacterium
TCTACGATGGTTCGAATTGGTAGTAAGCTATTCAAGGACTAAAAAAGATGCGACCTCAAATCGCATCATTTTTATTAATTGTCGGAAATACTCCATCCAGGAATTGTGGCCCCTTTACGAATCAACACTGTCTTTTGGTAGTCGGTTTGATTTAAGAAGCGTAGAATCTCTTCGACTTCTTCTTCACTACAACCTACTAACATCTTGACATCAAGTGTCTTTCCTAAAATATCGACCGCAATCACGAGTCCTGTGATTGAATACATCGAACCTGAGCCTCTATACACGTTTACGCCTTCATGTTCGCCGTTGGTTTCTTCTAAGCAACCTACTTCGACTGGATATACCAAATTTGGATATTCAGAGTGGTGGTCACCCTTCTTGTGTTTCACTTCATATTCTCCGGAAAAATAGAATGTATCTAGCTTTTGCCAGAAATACGCATTGTTTTCATATTCAGCCATAAAAACCTCTTTTCAACTCTTCTTTAGTATACAAAACAAAACGAACCATGTAAACATATACAACTAAATGAAAACATTTACATTAATGTTTTTAATCAAAGGATTGCTAATTCTCATGGATATGATCAAATGCCATTTTATAAATCATCTTAATATGCTCATCTGCCATAGAATAATACACATGCTTGCCCTTCTTACGCGAACACACTAGCTTTGTCTTTTTTAAACTCGCAAGCTGATGACTAATTGCCGATTGTGACATTTCTAAAAGAATTGCCAAATCACCCACACACAACTCATTCACAAACAAGGCATTCATAATCTTTAAACGAGTACTATCCGCAAACATTGTAAAGATCATACTCATCGCATCATATTCACTTTCATCCGCCATATGTTGCTTACATTCATTTACCAATTCTTCATCGACTACTTTACTCAAAATCTGCACCATCCTTTACTCGCACACTCTTGATTTCTTTCTTCGCTGCATAATATCGCATATGTCTTGCAATACTATGTTTGGAATACATTTCAATCTTTTCACTTGTTCCATCCACCATCGTAATGACTAAATAATCATATGTTGGATGCCATTCATAATGCCACTGCATGATTTCATCCCAATACAAAATCAAACACATACTATCATCCTTTTGGTTGTACAAAATCAAATAGTCCGGTGTAAACTCGACAAGCTTACGATCTGGCAACAGCAACAAGGAAAACAAAGCTAAAATCATCAAACAAACCCCAAGCCCTGCTAAGTAGGTTTGTAAGAAGATTAGAAAACATCCAACACAAGCAAT
>JAHHRC010000267.1 GCA_020026035.1 Erysipelotrichaceae bacterium
GTGTTTTAAATGGTGAAAAGAATGGCTATTTGGGCATGTTTGTGTTTGAGAAAGAACGTGTTGTGGATGGGTATAGTCGGCTTCTTAGTGTGCTTATGTATGTTGTGGCGTGTGAAGAGGTGTACGGTTGTAAGAGTACGTTTGATTTGAATCGCGTTGTTGTGTTTGGTGTAAATAGTATTGAGCAGTCGGTGTATTACAAGCTTGTAAAGCATTTGGGATGTGATTTGTTGGAATGTGAAAAGAAAACGGATTTGTATCAAGGGTATTTGAAGATGAAGGAATTTGTATTGTCTTGTAAGAATACGTATACAAAGGAAGTAATGCTTGGGGCTTTGGGTCGATTGGTGTTGTATGTAGTTCCATCTTTAGAGAAGGATGGAAGTTCGTTGTACGAAGTGATGAATGGTTTAAGTTTGTTTGAACGGTTACGATATCTTTCGTGGAAGCGTTCTAGTTACGTGGATGAAGGTCGGCATTATACAATGTATTGGAAGATGCTTGATCATCGGTTTACAAGCGATGCGATGGTAGAAGAGTTTTTTGTGGTGTTTTTAAGCATTCAGACAGGTCGCTATGTGAGTGGTAGTGAGATTGAAACGGTGTATCAAGAGGTGCTTGAACAGGCGAAAGATACAGAAGGTGTTTTGGTTTTGATGAATCGCTATGCAAGGTGTTTTAGTGATTTGTATTTAGGATACGTGGAAGATGTGAAGTTGAGACGTGTGTTCCATGATGTTTGTAGGAAAGAGACTTTAGCAATTGCGCCATTTGTTGTGATGATGTATGCCTTTTACTTGCAGAATAAGATGGATCGTATGATGCTTGAAAAATTGTTGCGATTGCTTGATAGCTATGCGACTAGGGCATTGATTTGTGGTGTGAATATTACGACGTTTATACCAAAGTTGTTACAAGAAGTGTTGCGGTTTGCGACGAGTAAGAACATTTATGATGTGACGCTATATTTCCTTGTGGTAAAAACAAAGGGAACAGAACTTGCAATGGTGGAAGATGGTAGGTTAAAGGAGCGTTTGTTAAATGCGAATGCGTATGAAATGAATGGGATTCATCATTTGTTGAAGCGGATTGAGGAGTTTGAATCTTGTGTGTATTTGGATGAGAGTCTTTTGAATATTGAACATGTGATGCCAAGAACGAAGAGTGAGGCGTGGGATGTTGAGTTGGATGATGCGTCGTATAAACGGGTAGTGAACTTGATTGGAAATCTTACTTTGTGTTGTAAGCGTGATAATCTTTTGATGGGGAATC
>JAHHRC010000027.1 GCA_020026035.1 Erysipelotrichaceae bacterium
TACACCACACATTTCCCCTTTGAATAATTCCGGGTGTACCAAATACATCAAAGGCGTCGTATCATGCATCACAACCTGCCGCTTCCCAACAAGACGTTCATACAAATCCATCACAACCGTACTACTATCCTGAATCAAACTACAAGCTGGATTCAAATGTTGCAAGCGATCCAAATCTTCCTTCACAAGAACATTCTTCAACGTCACATCCAACCCACACATCACCTTCTTTACCGAAGATTCCATTACAACCTTCGCTGCATGTGGATCTGCAAAAATATTAAATTCCGCAGCCGGTGTCACATTCCCATACTTCATCGACCCACCCATAAACAAAATCTCTTCCACATGGTCGACAAGATCCTTATGCACTTCTAATGCCATCGCAACATTTGTCAATGGTCCAACTGCCACAATATGCAAATTCTCATACTGAAGACTTGCCTCATACATCGCATCCCAAGCCTTCTTCGTCTCTTTTACATTCGGGGATTCTTCAATCACAACCCCACCCAAACCATCATTGCCATGTACTTCTCCAGCCGTATGCAAGGGTTTTACAAGCGGCGCAATCGCTCCAGGATACACCTTTACATCATCCCGTTTTGCCAAATGCACCACATTTCTTGTGTTCTTAAACGTATTCTCATGAGTCACATTCCCAGCAACCGAAGACATTCCAACAACTTCAATCTCCTCTTGTTTCAAGGAAAACAAAATCGCTAACGCATCATCAACACCACAATCGGTATCTAACCAAATATACTTCTTACTCATGTCTTCCTCCAAACTTCTTTAACGCCTCAACAAGTGTTTGTACAAATAATTCACGATCAATCCCCATCAAAACACTTACATTACTTGCTTTACCGGTTGAATGATACACATCCCCAACCGTCGCTCCTCTTGTATATTCTCCACACAACTCAACATCCACAAACATCTCTTCAATCTTAAAGATTTCTGGATGCACCAATGCCAACAACGCACATGGATCATGAAGCGGTGCACCCTCATAGCCTAATTGCATTGGATACTTCACAAAGAACTCCAACCAGCCAACAACAATATCCGCCACTTCATTGCCAACTTCCTTCAACAAACCAAACTCACTTGGCTTTACAATCGCAAGTTCTGTGACATCTAATGGTGCCATCGTAATCGGAACCCCAGACTTTAACACAATCGAAAACGCCTCTGGATCCACTAACACATTAAACTCCGCAGCCGGTGTCCAATTGCCACGTGCAATTCCACCACCCATCAAAGAAATACGAACTTTCTTCTTTAATTCTGGATACCCAAGTAAAAACATCGCAACATTCGTCTGTGGTCCTGTGGATACAATCGTAACAACTTCATCACTTTCCGCTACAACCTTCGCCATCAGTTCAACTGCCGAACAATCCGATACTTCAACCGTAGGCTCACATAGTTCTGGCCCATCTAACCCAGATACACCATGAAAGTTTGGCGCAATGATTGGCTCACTCATTAAAGGTCGTTCCGCACCCTTTGCAAGAGGTGCATCAATCCCCAATAACGTCATGATTCGAGCGGCATTATACGTTGTTTTTTCAATCGTTTGATTCCCTGCAACCGTCGTTACAGCCTTAATATCAAAAATATCAAACGCCTTTGCTAGCGTCCAGCATATGGCATCATCATGCCCTGGATCGCCATCTAAAATAATTGGAATTTTCTTCATAATTATCTCCTACCACTATCTATTGCACATAATACCAAATAACCAAACGAACCACAAACAAAGAAAAAAGGCATGAACCTAAGTTCACACCTCATATTGAATTCTTATTCAACTGTTACTTGGATACCAGGACCCATTGTTGTTGCCATTGCAACAGACTTAATGAATTGTCCCTTAACAGAGTTTGGACGAATACGAACGATTTGTTCATATAGAGCCTTGTAGTTTTCAACAAGAGCTTCATCTGTAAAGCTAGCCTTACCAATGATGCAGTTAACGTTACCGTCTTTGTCTGTACGGTATTCAACTTTACCCTTCTTGATTTCTTCAATAGCGTTTGTAACGTCCATTGTTACTGTACCAGTCTTAGGGTTTGGCATAAGTCCACGAGGACCTAGTACACGACCTAATTTACCAAGTTGACCCATCATGTCTGGAGTTGCAACGATGATATCGAAGTCCATCCATCCACCTTGAATCTTTTCGATCATGTCAACAGCACCAACGAAGTCAGCACCTGCAGCCTTAGCTTCTTCAGCCTTAGCACCTTGCGCAATTACAAGAACCTTAGCAGTCTTACCTGTTCCGTTAGGAAGAACCATCGCACCACGGATGTTTTGGTCAGCCTGACGAGGGTCGATATTTAAGTGGAAGCAAACTTCTACTGTTGAATCGAATGATGTACATGTTGTTTTCTTAGCGAGAGCTACGGCATCAACACAGCTATATGTTGTGTCCTTGTTAACCATAGCCAATGCTGCTTTATACTTTTTACCTGCCATGATTACTTAACCTCCCAACCTTCAATTGCGATACCCATGTTCTTAGCAGTACCAGCAACGATTTTCATTGCAGCCTCAACGTCATTAGCGTTTAGGTCTGGCATCTTGTATTCAGCGATCTCTTTTAGTTGATCAACTGTGATTTTTCCAGCAACCTTAGTACCTGGAGTACCGGAAGCCTTGTCTACACCAGCTGCCTTCTTTAGAAGAGCTGCTGCTGGAGTTGTCTTGATAACGAAATCAAAACTCTTGTCTTCATAAGCAGTAATGATAACAGGAACGATGTCGCCCTTGCGATCCTTAGTCTGATCATTGAATTCTGTACAGAACTTAGGCATGTTAATGCCCGCTGAAGCTAGAGCTGGTCCTGGTTTAGCACCGCCAGCCATGAATTGAAGCTTACATACTTTTGCAATCTTTTTTGCCATGTGGCTATCCTCCTTATAGATAATCACATGCAGTGGTTAAACGGATGATTACTCCTCCCACGCATGAACACGTATTTTTACGTGCTCTAGTAGTATACCGTGAATACCCACCCATTGTCAATCACAACCACAAAAAGATTTACGCTAATCTAAGCCATTTTCTCAAAAAAAGACAGACCCACTCACCTTCCACACAATTGTGTCGTCGATTTGTGTTCTGTCTATGCAAATCCATTTACTTCTTATCTACAGAAACTTCCTTCAAAGCCGTTGCTAAGCCTGCAAGACCTGCAATATCACTTGGAATCAAAATCTTCGAAGAAGGTGATTGACCCAACTTCTCTAACGCCTTCAAGGATTCAAGTTCCACAACTTCCTTACTCGGACACGCTTCACGAATCATACGCAAGCCATCGGCAGTCGCTTGTTGTACCATACGAATCGATTCCGCTTGACCTTCTGCTTCTTTGATGCGCTTTTGTTTTTCTGCTTCCGCTTGAAGAATCGTTGATTCCTTCACACCTTCGGCAATAAGAATCGCAGAACGCTTTTCCCCTTCTGCCTTCAAGATACTCTCACGACGTTCACGTTCGGCACGCATCTGTTTCTCCATCGCATCTTGAATATCTTTTGGTGGAATAATATTACGCACTTCTACACGATTAATCTTAATTCCCCAAGGATCCGTTGCTTCATCAAGAATAATACGAATACGACCATTGATATGATCACGAGATGTCAATGTTTCATCAAGCTCTAAATCACCAATGATATTACGCAATGTCGTAGCCGTTAAATTCTCAATCGCTGCAAGAGGCGTCGTAATTCCATACGCCAATAACTTTGGATCTGTGATTTGGAAATACACAACGGTATCAATCTCCATTGTGACATTATCCTTTGTAATCACAGGCTGAGGCAAGAAGTCTGCTACCTGTTCCTTCAATGTTACTTTCTTCGCAACACGATCAATAAACGGAACCATGAAATGCAAACCAACCTGCCATGTGTCTTGGTATGCCCCAAGACGTTCCACAACATAGGCCTCTGCCTGTGGAACAATCTTCACACAACTTCCAACCAAGGCAACCAATAAAACTAAAACAACAATAACATACATAAAATTTCCCTTTCCTATTTTTCTACCGCTTCAACAATCAACTTCACGCCTTCAATTCGAACAACACGAACCTCTTGACCCTTGCAAATTTCATACTCACCACTTGCAAGTGCAGACCAGGACATGCCATTCAATTTCACGCGGCCAACCGTCAATGGTTGAATCGTTTCTTCCACAACACCATGTTCACCAACCAGTGCATCTGTGTTTGTTTTCTCTTTTCCAAGCTTCAATCGATCCACAAGTACCGCTCGTGTCTTCATGAGTAACACAATTGAAACACCAACAAAGGCAATCACCTGCACCACGACATGAAGCCCAAAATACGCTAGAATCGCACTTACAAGTGCCCCACACGCAAACCAAATCGTCGTTAATCCTTGCGTTGCAATCTCAAATACAAATAAGAAAATCGCAACCACAGACCACATCTGAACTAGATTGATTCCTTCCATACAAACACCTTCTTTCACTCACTAAAATATCGATAGATAAGCAAATACACAAAACTTCCTTCAATCAACCCCACAAACAACGGTAAGGATTGATTCACAAACAATACACCTAAGTTCATCCACAAAAACAAACAGAACACCAAAGGCCCTTTTTGATTACTAATAGGCACACTCTTCAACACCCTCTGCATACTTATACGTATAAATACTAAGGCAATCACAAAATACAACAATTGATAAAACGTATTCGTAAGAAACTCTAACGGTAAAAGCCATACCACACCAACCACAATGGCTAGAATATTCATCCAAAGATACGACTTCGTTTCTTCTTCTTTTTCCACAACAACCTCGACCAACGATCGATCATACGCTTTTCGTTTATCTTCATCGATCAATGTCGCATAGGCATTCCGAAGTTCTTTCCGTAAACGTTGCAATTCCTTAGAATCCTTCTTGCGAATCAAACACTCTTTCATCCTTGTTTCATACGCTTCTTGGATTTCTTTACGACTTGCAAACTTACCAACTTGTAAGACTTCATATTTCGTCATACACACCTCTATATGCCTATATTTTAGCATAAATAAAAAAACTAACACACAACTTGCATGTTAGTTTCGTTCTTATTTCTTAGCGCCTTTGTATTCGGTCTTAGAGTATCCAACATAAAGCGTGAATAGAATGTTGAATAACATCAAACCAATTGCTGTACCATTCTTACGATTGAATGCACGTGCTTCAAAGTGACACTTTCTCAACCACAACCAAGTTGCGAATAGAAGAGATAGTAAACCAACCCATCCAAGAGGTTGAATTGCTAAACGTGCCCCCATGACATAACATACAACACCAACAATCGAAGAAATTGCCCAATATAATCCCATGTTCTTTTTATCCCAAACAATTTGGAACAACTTTACTTCACGATACACTGGAATGTATGCAATTGCTTTGTTTGAAACCTTTGCCATTTCAAAGATATGACGCATACCTAATGTATGAGTTACATACCAAATAACCGCAAAGATCATATATGTATTGGCAATTCTTGCCATTTCTTGTGTTACCATAATTAGTCAACCTTTTCTAGGTCACTGTACTTGATATCTGTAGGTGTTTCACGACCAAACAACATCGTTAGAACCTGAGCAATTTGCGTAGTATCGTTCATTGCTGAGATTTCACCTTCCATACCAGTAAATGGACCAGTTAGAATCTTAACATGATCACCAACAGCGAAGTCTACAACAACCGTAGTATCCCCTTGACCAAGTCTTCTTAGGATGGATTCCATTTCCACAGGAGAAACTGGGAAAGGCTTAGCCCCACCACCAGAAGATCCGATAAATCCAGTTACACCCGGTGTATTACGTACAACGTACCAAGCTTCATCTGTCATAATCATTTCAACAAACAAATACCCTGGGTACATATTTGTCATCTTTTCAACTTGCTTACCATTCTTAATTACAATCTCAGATTGCTCTGCAACTAAGATTCTAAATAAGGAATCTTGAATACCCATACTTTCAATACGACGTTCAAGATTTTCTTTTACTTTGTTTTCGTGACCAGAATATGTATTAACTACATACCAACGTTTCACGTTCTTGTCATCCATAATTGGATTCATTGTTTCATTTGCCATACTTTATTACGCTCCAATTCCAATGAGCTTCAAAACATAAGATACGATGAATTCACATAACACGAAGTATAATGCAAAGAATGCAGTAAAAGTCACTACTTCTCCCGTACGTGTTGCAGTATCTTGTTTCTTAGGCCAGCGAACTCTTTTTGTTTCTTTTTTGATTCCATCAAAACTAAATGTTCGATCCATTTTCTTATCCATAAGAAGCCTCCTATTCCTATCAATTCATTTGATTCCTTCACTCTAAAGTTAACACAAACAATGCCCGAGCAAACATTGACCACCGTCATTAACCCTTACTACCTTTGTTTTAAAACTCGCCACTAAATCTTTATCTAGTTTCTTTATGAAGAGTCTTCTTCTTACAAACCGGGCAGAACTTCATCAACTCTAAACGAGCTGTACTACCCTTTGGATGTGGTGTTGCATAGTTGTTTGATAAACACTCACTACAACTAAGAATCACCTTATTCCCATTTCTCTTTTTTGCCATAATAAAAAAACTCTCCAATCGCTCTATAACTTTAGCACATTCACAAAGTCCTCGTCAATCAACTACCACGCATGGTTAACGGAATTTTATGCCTTTGTGTAAAGGGAAAAGAAAGGAACTTGAGTAAACAAGTCCCTAACACCAATCAACGTTAAGGTCCGATTTGTGAGTTGTCCTTAACGCATCTATACTCTAACATTTTTACCAACTAGAAACAAATCCAAAGACATCTATAGAAAGAATTGTTAATATAGTGGTTAAGGATATAGAGGTATAACATGAATTTATTTGATATCGTTGGTCCTGTAATGGTTGGACCATCTTCTTCACATACCGCCGGAGCCGCAAAAATCGGACTGATCTCCTACCGACTCCTTGGCGAAAAAGTAAAAGACGCAAAGATCTACTTCCATGGATCTTTTGAAGAAACCGGAATCGGACACGGCTCAGACCGTGCCATCGTAGCCGGTCTTTTAGGCCTTGAATGTGACGATCCAAGAATCCCACATTCCTTTGCCGTAGCCTTAGAACAAGGACTACACTTCACCTTCTCAGGCATTGACCTTGGTGACATTCACCCAAACTCCGTCAAACTCGAACTCACCGGCATCAGTGGTAAAACCCTTGAAATCATCGGCAATTCCATCGGTGGAGGCCGTATTCGTGTCTTAGAAATCGACGGCTTAGCATGCAATGTCAACGGTGAACGCCCTACCCTCATCGTACAAAACGATGACACCCCAGGACGCATTGCGACCATTACGCAAATCTTAAGCAACCACAACATCAACATCGCAACCATGCAACTAGATCGTGACAACCGCGGTGGACATGCTGTTATGGTCATCGAAACCGACCAAGAAGTCCCAGTACTATGTCGGGAAGAATTAAAACAAAGCAAAGGAATACTTAAGGTAACTTACCTAAGTTCAAAGGAGTCATAACATGTTTACATCATTACAACACATTGAAGAACGCGCCGAAAAATTCGAACTTCCATTCTGGAAAGCCGTCCAACTCGACGACTGTTTAGAACAAGATATTAGCGAAGAAGAGTCTTTTAACAAAATGCGCGCGATGTACCAAGCCATGAAAGACTCCGACACAAACTATGAACCAGACCTAAAATCCGCAAGTGGCTTGGTCGGTGGCGAAGGACAAAAAATCCACAACGCCCGCCTTAACAACAACCTCCTCTGCGGAGACTTCATTGGTCTTGTCAGTGAAAAAGCCCTCAAAATCGCCGCAAGTAACGCCTGTATGAAACGCATCGTAGCCGCCCCAACAGCCGGAAGCTGTGGTGTCGTACCTGCTGTATTACTTTCTTACCAAGAAACCTACAACATCGAAGATGACAAAATGATCGAAGCCCTCTATGTCGTAGCCGGCATTGGAGCCGTTATAGCACACCGTGCAACCATCGCTGGTGCACTTGGTGGATGCCAAGCCGAAATCGGATCCGCCTCCGCCATGGCCGCAGGAGCTTTATCCTATTTAAGAGGTGGTTCCAACAAACAAATCACCCACTCCGCAGCCATTGCCCTAAAAGGCCTATTAGGACTTGCCTGTGATCCAGTTGCAGGACTTGTCGAAGTCCCATGTGTAAAACGAAACGTCATCGGTGCTGCTAACGCTGTCACATCCAGTGACCTTGTCATCAACGACGTCTTCTCAAAGATCCCACCAGACGAAGTCATTGACGCCATGAAAAACGTCGGCAAATGCATGTCAAACGACATCAAAGAAACCGCCCGTGGAGGTCTTGCAATTACACCAACCGGATTAAAATACAAAGAAAAGATGAAGATGGACTAGTTCCATCTTTTTCAATTCATCCCTTTTTGATCAATTTTTAAAAGTTCTATATAATTAGCCAAAAGAGGGAGACTTCCATGGAAAAGAAAAACCTACACGACCAATTACACGATGGCTTCACAAGTGCCTTTATCAATAAGTCCTATGATTCAAACTACGCATACCAACCAACCTTTGTGTCCAATAACCCAAAAGAAGGCTCAAAGGTTTTATCCTGTATTGAAAACGAACTTTCTTCCTGTAAAGAATTCTATATTTCCGTCGCCTTTATCACCATGACCGGCATCACCCCACTCCTATCCACCCTCAAAGAACTCGAAGAAAAAGGCATCCAAGGAAAAATCCTAACCACCAATTACCTTAGCTTCTCAGAACCAAAAGCACTCAGAAAACTCCATGAACTTACAAACATCGAACTTCGCATGTACACAACACAAGAAGTCGGATTCCACACCAAAGGCTACATCTTCAAACAAGACGAACTTTACAAAATCCTCGTCGGATCTAGCAACCTTACCCTTAACGCCCTTACAACAAACAAAGAATGGAACACCAAAATCCTTTCCACACAACACGGTGACTACGCCGATAAAATCCTCAACGAATTCGACGACCTTTGGAATAGCGAATACACAAAAACCTTTGATGAATTCATCGAAGACTACACCCTTTCTTACAACATCAACCACGAAAAAAGAAAACAACTCGAACTCGAAACCAACCAACAAACCGAACTTGAAAGAAAATACCACCTCTACAACATCCAACCAAACTCCATGCAAGTAGAATTCATCGAACAATTAAAACAATACCAAGCCCAAGGCGAACAAAAAGCCCTCCTCATTTCCGCAACCGGAACCGGTAAAACCTACGCCTCCGCCCTTGCATTAAGAGAACTTGGATTCAAGAAAGCCCTCTTCTTAGTTCACCGCGAACAAATCGCTCGAAAGTCCCTTGATAGCTATGAAAAAGTCTTCCAAGGAATCCCAATTTCTATGGGAATCCTATCCGGAAGTCAAAAAGACTTCCACGTCGATTACCTCTTTTCCACCATGCAAACAATGTCCAAATCCTATAACCTAGCACAATTCCCAAAAGATGCCTTCGATGTCATCGTCATTGACGAAGTACACCGTGCCGCATCAAACAGCTATCAAACCATCATGAACCACTTCCAACCTAAACTATACCTCGGCATGACCGCCTCCCCAGATCGCCCTGATGGCGAAGACATCTACGCCCTCTTTGACCACAACATCGCCTGTGAAATCCGCTTACAACAAGCCCTTGAACTAAACCTACTCTGCCCATTCCATTACTTCGGCATTTCCGACTTAACTATCGATGGAATGGAAGAAGACACAAGAAACTTCCAATACCTAACAAGCGAGGAACGCATTACCCACATCCTCAAAAACGCCAACTACTACGGCTACTGTGGAAACCGTGTCAAAGGACTCATGTTTTGTTCAACCAAACAAGAAGGAAAAGAACTCGAACACAAATTCAACCAAAGGGGCCTAAGAACCAAATTCCTATCCGGTGAAGACTCACAAGATGTACGTCTTTCTACCATCGATCAACTCGTAAACGACAACATCGAAAACCCCCTAGACTACATCATCACGGTAGATATCTTCAACGAAGGAATCGACATTCCTGAAGTCAACCAAGTCCTGATGTTACGACCAACGGAATCACCAATCATCTTCATTCAACAATTAGGTCGTGGTTTACGTAAAACCACCAACAAAGACTATGTCGTAATCATCGACTTCATCGGTAACTACTCCAATAACTACATGATTCCAATCGCCTTATCCGGTGATTACTCTTACAACAAAGACAACATGCGCAAATACATCCTCGAAGGAAACCGCATCATCCCAGGCTCTTCCACCATTCACTTCGACAAAATCTCCCGCAAACAAATCTTTGAATCCCTCGACAACGCTAACTTTAGCAACCTCAAACTCATCAAAGACAATTACACCATCCTCAAAAACAAACTCGGACGCATCCCCCGCCTCATAGAATTTGACCAATATGGAAACATGGACGTTCTTCTTATGTTCCAACAAAAATCCATCGCCTCTTACCACGACTTCCTATGCAAATACGAAAAAGACTACCACACAACTCTAACCACCCAACAAGCACACATGCTTGAATTCCTATCAAAAAAACTAGCTAGTGGAAAACGCATCCACGAACTAGCCCTACTCAATAACCTCTTACACAACCAACAAACAAACATCTTCCAAACCCTCGAACACACCCTCCTTACAACCTACAACACCCTACTAAAAGGAAAATACAGCCATAAAGACAACCAAAACATCAGTATTACAAACATCATAAACATTCTCACCAACCAATTCCCAACCGGTTCAAGCAAAAACACCTACAGTGATTGTATCTTCATTCAACCAATGGCAAATGGCATGGATTACGAAATCTCAAGTACATTCATAGAAAACCTAACAAACCCACACTTCAAAGCCCTCATCGAAGAACTTCTAGAATTCGCCATTCACCGCTACCACCGCGACTACCAACAAACCTACAAGGACACAAACCTTGTCCTCTATGAAAAATACACGTATGAAGACGTATGCCGTCTTCTTAACTGGGACAAAAACATCGTCCCTCTCAACATCGGTGGTTACAAATACGATGAACCAACCAAAACCTTCCCCATCTTTATCAACTACGATAAAGCGGAAGACATCAAAGAAACCATCAACTACAACGACCGCTTCCTAAACCCGACAAAACTGATCTCCATTTCCAAATCCAAACGAAACAAAGACTCCAAAGATGTCCAACTCTTCTTAAACGCCAAACAACAAGGAATCCAAATTGACCTCTTCATCCGCAAAAACAAAGATGACAAAGGCGCCCAGGAATTCTATTACCTAGGCCAAATGCAAGCAACCGGACAAATCGAAGAATTCACCATGAAAGACTCCGACGCAACCGCCGTAGAAATCGAATGGCAACTCGACACACCAGTCCGTGAAGACATCTTTGAATACCTTGTAAACAACTAGAAAGGACCACAATGAAAACAATCAACGTCGTAGCAGCAGTCATCAAACAAGACAACAAAATCCTAGCCACCCAAAGAGGCTATGGAGAATTCAAAGGCGGATGGGAATTCCCAGGTGGAAAAGTCGAACCAAACGAAACCCACCAACAAGCACTCATCCGCGAAATCCAAGAAGAACTAAACATCACCATCGAAGTAAACAACTACATCGATACCATTGAATACGATTACCCAAACTTCCACCTTTCCATGGCCGTATACTTCGCAACCATACAAGAAGGAACACCAACCCTCCTCGAACATAACGCCGCTACATGGCTCACAAAAGAAACCCTCGACACCGTCGACTGGCTCAAAGCCGACATCACCCTCATCGACAAACTCAAACAACTTCTCTAAGAACAAAACGCAAGAGACAACTTCCCTTGCGTTTTTTCGTTTCTATTCCTGAATAAAATGATCAATCGCTTCAATCACTAAGAAGCCAGCCAGTGCACCTTGATCTACATGCAACTTCGCAACTTCCTTATGAATCGCAGCCTTACCAAACTTCGGTGTTAATTCCTTTGTATGTTCCAGCTGTTCTTTCGCATACGCAGTAACCTTACTCGAAAGTTCACTCAACGTCATTTCAGGATTTTCATCCAAACAACGCTTCGCCTCACTTGCAGATGGACACATCACATCGTAAATCGTTCGATCACCTACAACACATTTGCCACGCATTGCCAAACCATCCGCAAAACCTTGCAAGAACGCTACATAACCGTCACTTCGAATCTCTTCTTTCGCTTTCAAAGCTCTACCTGCATGCATAAGTCCACTACTCATTAAGAAACCCATTGTAGAAGGAACCACCGAACTCATCTCAATACCAGCCTTCATAATGATTTTAGAAAGCTCTTCCTCTTGATTGTCTTGTACCACTTTTGGAAGTACTCCAAATCCTTTTGACATCGTCAAGCCCAAATCACCATCACCCATCAAAGAATCCAAACGAGCTAACTCCTCTTTGTTTTCTTCCATGTGCTTTGCGATTTCTTCAAACATCGGAAGTAATTCTTCCTTTGTAATTACTTCTTTCATCATCACAACCTCACAAAAGGCGTATTTACAGGATGATCCATGTACTTCTTCAATTCGTCATTCATCTTACAAATTGAAATCGAAGCTCCACCCATTTCCATAGAAGTCGCATATTCACCAACAAAGGTACGATACACAGAAATCTTCTTCTCACTTAAAATCGATTCCACATCATTGTATAGAATATACAACTCTTCTAATGAAGTAGCGCCAAGACCATTCATTAGAACACAAACCTCTTCCCCTTCTGAAACAGGCATATCTTCTAACAACGTATCCAAAGATTCTTTCGCAATCTCATACGATGACTTAATTGGTCCATTCCAAATTCCAGGTTCTCCATGTATTCCCATACCCATTGCCATTTCATCTTCCGCAAGAGTAAAGTTTGGAACACCTTTTTCTGGAATGACACAAGGCGATAACGCAAATCCTACCGTTCTTGTATTATCTTTTGCAAGCTGTGCAGCAGCTAATACTTCCTCTAAACTTGCCAACTCATCCGCTTTCGCTCCAGCTGCCTTGTACATAAAGAAGATTCCAGCCACACCACGACGAATCGCCATTTCACCAGAATTCACATCGTCAGCCCCAACAATCGAAGCAGTTTTGATGTCTTCCATTTCACACATTTCACTCGCCATATCAAAGGTCATAATATCGCCAGTATAATTTCCATACAAATACAACACACCAGCACCTTGATTAACTTCCTTTGAAATCTCAAAAATCTGATTCGGAGTAGGCGATTGGAATACCTTACCAACCCCACAACCATCAATCAAACCATCGCCAACATACCCAAGGAATAAAGGTAAGTGTCCCGTTCCTCCACCAGTCACAATCGCAACTTTATTTGGAACCTTCTTCGTCGTGCAATAACAATGCAAATCATCATGCACATACTTTACTTCTTTTGAATGAGCCTTGTAGATTCCTCTTAGCATATCTTCGGTATACGCTTGAGGCGCATTAATGATCTTTTTCATGCCCTACACATCCTTTCTGAATCGCAATACATGCATAGAACGCTGTTTCACTCGTCGAAACCAAACAATAGGCATCTTTCGCCATCTCATAGAAACCATCACGTCGCATATACTGCACACAATCTTTTCCACGATCATCATACTTTGATACGATTGATTCAAACTCACTCCAAACCGGTGTCTCTAACTCCTTATGCATCGGTTCTTTATCCATTATGATTACAGGTTTACTCACAAACGTATCGAGCGGAAATAGACGCAAGATCGCATCTAACAATTCGGTAGCTGAATTTCCATCACAACGAACATTCAACGCACCATTCTTTCTTGCAATGGAAGTAGCCTTAAAGTTCGCATCTCCAATTACCAACACATCCCCATGCCCCATCTCATCAAGAATCTTCAGTAATTCTGGAGAAATACAAGCAGGAATTCCCTTTAACATTTAGTCCTCCTCACCAATTGGCCTTCCTCCAGCTAATATTCCAAGCGAAGTTCGAATATCAATCAATTCATCAATCTCACTTTGCTTCAAAACATTCGCTTCTTTTAATACATACTTATTCAACACAATAATCTTGGCATAATACTCAAGAGACTCCATCCGATAGTACGCCTGCATCGCATCATTCCCCCAAGTCACTGCACCATGATTCCCTAACAAACACGCATTGTATTCCTTACAAAATGGCGCAATGCTATCAGGAACACCAGTAGAACCAGGCATCTTAAACTCACTACAAGGAACCACACCTAATTGCACAATCCCTTCCGGAATAATCGGGTAATCCAAAGGCTTATTCGCAATCGCAAACGCCGTCGCAAACAGTGGATGGGCATGCACAACCG